>CAZCXL010000072.1:0-10161 GCA_964502625.1 uncultured Planctomycetales bacterium
CCCCCCCCCCCCCCCCCCCCCCCCCCCCCCCCCCCCCGCCCCCGCCCCCCCCCCCAACGAATAGCAAAAGAGTAGGGAGGATGAACATACCCCGAAGATAACGCAGGATCAGCCGTTCTGTCAAGACCAGGAGTACCCCATTCCTCCTGCTCTCCTGCTGCCTGGACGGGGGGAGTTCCCTAGGATCACAGCAACCACGTGTCGAATGAACGACTAGCGCTTGGCGTTGCGGCGGCCTTGGCTGCCCGAAGATTTGGGCGCGCGGAAGGATTGCCGTTTCGCCGGCTTGTTCTTCTCGTCGGGATAGATCGGCCGCAGCCCGTGCCCTTGATACGCCACGCGGAACTCTTCGAGCGAAGTGCCGTGCAGCACGCGGTCGACCTCCTCGCGCACGCGCACGAGCTTGTCGTGCAAAGCGCAAGGTTGACCCATGCCGCAAGTGCCCGAGCCGAAGGGGCACGCGTTGCTGTGCTCCTCGCGCTCGAAAAGACTGAAGATTTCGAAGAGCCGGATTTCGCGCGGATGGCGCGAGAGGCGGAATCCGCCGCCGGGTCCGCGGGAACCGATCACCAGACCGGCTTGCGAGAGAGTGGTCAGAATCTTGCCGACGAAGGGCCGCGCGAGGCGGCGGTTATCGGCGATCTCCACGGCCGACAGGCGGGTCAACTCGGAGTCGTAGACCTCGGCCAGCCGGGTCATGGCAGCAATCGCGGTTTCGGTGGCTTTGCCGTACATGGGCTTTTCTCTCCTCTCCCGATCAAAATAGGCGATTCCGGGGAAATAATCAAGACCTTCAGATCTGTTTATCTGCCGAACACGCCCGGCAGCAGGTTCGAGCCTGGCCCCTCAGCCACGAAGAGAGCGTCCGAGTGCACGGCGACCGCCACCAGAGCCAGAGCCAGGGTGATCAGAGAGGCCAAGGTCCAGCGCGCCAGGGTGCGCTCCAGTCCCCAGTCTCCGGCGTGCGCCCAGTAGGCCAGGAAGGCGAAGGGCGGCAAAATGGACCAAGCGGCCAGGCCCGGCTTGCCGTGGGCGCGGAAGTCACGGATTGCAACCCATTGGTAGGCCAGGCAAGCCGCAACTGCCAGACCGAGCAGACCCAGAGAGGTTGGACCGAGAGCGGTGGAGGCGGGATCCTCGACCCGGGTGAGAAGGAGGTTGAGCAGGATGACCACCCAAACTCCGGCCAAGAAATGCCAGTAAGCAGCATTCAGTCGGGCCATGCCGGCGGCGCGCGGCGCGGCAGACTTGGCCTGGAGCAGCGCAAGCACCAGATACACCATGCCGCCGAGCACGTGGAAGGCGTGCAGCAGGGTCAGCAGGTAGAAGTTGAATTCGTAGAAGGAGATGTGCTCCCCGCGCGGACGATGGGCGAGCAGCTCGCTCCAGTTCCAGGTTTGCGCGGCGAGGAAAATCAGCGCGCATGCGCCGGCTGCGAGAATCGCGCGATGTGCAGAGGCGCCGTGGCCGCGCGCGGAGCGTCGGGCTCCCTGCTCGGCGAAGTAGGAAAGAAATCCGAGCATCGCCGTGGCCACCCAGAGCCCGACGGGTAGCGAAGGCCTCGAGTCCGACCAGGCCGCAGCTTGATCGCGGAAATACCAAGTGGCCACCACCGTGGATGCGAACAGCACGCTCAGCGCAACCTGAAACAGCATCAAACCGAAGGAGCCGACTCCCACGAGCGGGGAGTCGGCTCCTTTGCGATCTGTTGCTTCCACTACGGCTTGGCTTTCACCTGATCCAGACGGTAGGCGTCAACGTTCGACTGGTATTGCCCCAGATCGAGTGAGCCGAAGGCCAGGAACAGACCCACCAGTGCGACTGCGAACAAGAAGATCATTCCGTTGAACTTCCGATCCCAGTAGAGGTGCATGAAAATCAGGCACACGATCGTCGCCTTGGTGGTGGCGATGATCATGGCGACAGCGAGGTCGAAGCCGTGCAAGTCAGCCTTGCCGGAAACGACGGTCAGGCCGGTGAGCGCAAGCAGCACGATGAGCACGCCGAGCAACATGCGCAGCGAGACGACGTGCGGCCCCTTGTGATCTTCCGCGCCGTGCGCGTGATCGGAACCGGAGTGGGAATCGTGATGGCTCATGACGGTTCCTCCTATTGGATCAGGTAGAGCAGCGGGAAGAGGAAAATCCACACCAGGTCCACGAGGTGCCAGTAAAGCGCGCCGAGATCCATCGGGGTGTAGTACTGCGGCGTGATTTTGCCGCGCATGGCCTTCACGATCAGCCAAGTCAGCAGGACCATGCCCACCAGCACGTGAATGCCGTGCAAGCCGGTCAGGCAGAAGTAAATCGCGAAGAAGATGCTGACGTCACGACGCTGCTCGTTGGTCATGTCCTTGACCGGAAGCGCGCCCTCGCCGTGGCCATGATTCCAGGCCTCGCTGTTTTCCTTCACTTCCTCCGAGATCTTGAACGGATCCAGTTTGAAGATGGAGTGCTTCGCTCCCCCCCACAACAAGCCTTCGTGGTACTTGTGCGAGTACTCCTGGTACTTGATGCCCATGAAGGTGCCCGCGCAGAGCAGCGTGATCACCAAGTTGGCGATCAACAGTTTGCGCTGGCCCAGTTGCGCGTTGCGCACGGCCCAAGCCACCGTGAAGGACGACACCAGCAGCACGGCCGTGTTGGCCGCGCCGAGATTGGTGTCCAAGTAATTGGAGGCGTAGGCAAAGACGTCCGGGTGCAGAGAGCGGTATGTCGTGTAGGCGACGAACAGCGCGCTGAAGAACAGAATCTCCGTGAGCAGGAACACCCAAAGCCCCAACTTGGAGGCGTCGAACTGTTGCTCGGACGTCTCGAAGTGGTGCTGAAGGTGCGCCGGTCCGTGATGAGCGTGGGCGTTGGTCATCGCGCTACGGATGCATGTGGGCGTGGGCGACCCCCGCCTTGAGCGAGGCGTTGTAGTCGTAGATCAACGGGTCGGAGGCCAGCGGCTTGGCCGGCAAGAATCCTTCCAACTCGCTCTTGAAGGTGACCAGGCTCACGTCGTAGGGGTCGCCGACCACGGGCGGATCGCCTTCGAAGTTGTGCTCGGTGGGCGGACTGGCGGTCATCCACTCCAAAGTGACTCCGCCCCACGGGTTCGCCGGTGCGGGCCTGCCGCGCTTGATCGCGTGGATGATGGCCACCAGCGTCAACACCATGCCCACCAAGATGAACATTGCGCCGATCGAGGACCACCAGTTGTAAGTTGCGAACTGCGGGTCGTAGTCGAAGTAGCGCCGCGGCATGCCTTTGGTGCCCGCAACGAACTGCGGCAGGAAGGTCAGGTTGAAGCCAATGAAGTTCAGGAGCCAGGTCAGCCGGCCCAGACGTTCGCTCGGCATGCGGCCGTACATTTTTGGCATCCAGTAGTAGATGCCGCCGATGAAGGCGAAGATGGCCGAGCCCACCATCACGAAGTGGAAGTGCGCGACCACGAAGTAGGTGTCGTGCAGATGGATGTCGACGCCCATCGTGGACAGGAACAGTCCGGTCAGACCACCCACGCCGAAGCGCCAGATGATGCTCAGCGCGTAGAGCATCGGCGTGGCGAAGGACACCGATCCCTTGTAAAGAGTGCAGACCCAGTTGAAGACCTTGATGGCGGAGGGAATCGCCACCGCGAAGGTCAAGAAGGAGAAGATCGTGCTCATCAGGGCCGACTGGCCCGAGACGAACATGTGGTGCCCCCACACGATGAAGGAGATGATCGCGATCGCCAGCGAGGACATCGCGATGGACTTGTAGCCGAAGATCGGTTTCCGGCTGAAGGTGGCGACCAGTTCGGACATCACGCCCATCGCGGGCAGAATCATGATGTACACCGCCGGGTGCGAGTAGAACCAGAACAAGTGCTGGAAGAACACCGGGTCGCCGCCCAGCTCCGGCGTGAAGATGCCGATCTGCAAGGTGTACTCGACGAGCAGCAGCAGCATCGAGATGCCGATCACCGGCGTGGCGAGGATCTGCAGCACCGCCGTGGCGTAAATGGCCCACAGAAACAGCGGCATCTTGAACCAGACCATGCCCGGCGGCCGCAGCTTGTGGATCGTGACCACGAAGTTGAGACCGGTGAAGATGGAGGAAAAGCCGAGAATGAAGGCGCCAAGCGTGCCGAAGATCACCGCGTTGCCGGCGCTGCCCGTGCTGTAGGTCGGGTAGAAGGTCCAGCCCGTGTCGAGTCCGCCCACCGTGAAGGTGAGCACGAAGCAGAGCGCGCCGAGCAGCCAGAGGTGGAAACTGAAGCGGTTCAGACGTGGGAACGCCACGTCCTTCGCGCCGAGCATCATGGGCAGCACGAAGTTTCCGAGCGCCGCTGGGATGCCTGGAATGATGACCAGGAAAATCATCACCGCGCCGTGCACGGTGAACGCCCGGTTGTAGGCGTCCATCTTGGCGAGGGTGTCGGCCGCGTTGAGCAACTCCGGATCCCAAATCGGAGTGTTCGGCGTCATCAACGTCCAGCGGATGACCATCGCGAAGGTGCCGCCGAAGGCGAACATCGCGAAGACTCCCCAGAGGTACATGAGCCCGAGCCGCTTGTGGTCGATGGTCCAGAACCAGGACCACCAACCCTTCTTGCAGTTCAGGTAGTTGGTGCGCTCGAGCGCGTTGGAGGCGGGGAACATGTTCAGGGTCTTCCTCGCTACTGGGCTGCGCCCTTGGACTTGATCAGAGTAATCAACCAGTCAATTTTCTGGTCGTTCAGAGTCTGCGCGAAGTTCGAGGGCATCAAGTTCGGGGCGAAGCCGTTCGCGATCTTCGCGTTCGGAGTCAGAATGGACTCACGAATGTAGTTCTCGTCGAAGGTTACGGTGCTGCCGTCGGCAAGTTGACGCTGCGTACCGAACATTCCCGCGAAAGTCGGGCCGGTGCTGGCCGCTCCATCCAGGGAGTGACATGCGACACAACCAGCGGCACCGTAGGTTTTCTGTCCAGCCACTTCCGGCGGGAGAGCGCCCCAGTCGCTTTCTTTCAACAGCCATGCGTCGAAGTCAGCGTCCGGCATGACGGTGACACGCGCGTCCATCTGCGAATGCTGCTGTCCGCAGTATTCCGTGCAGTAGAGCGGATAGATGCCGGGCGTGATGGCGCGGAACCACAGCCAGTTGTAGCGGCCGGGCACCACGTCCAGCTTCACGCGGAAGGCCGGGATGAACAGCGAGTGCAGCACGTCCGAAGAACTCAGACGCAGGCGAACGTTGCGATCTGCCGGCACCGTGAGGTGCTGTGACTGATAGCCGTTCGGGTACGTGAACATCCACGACCACTTCTGCGCCGAGACTTGAATCTCGTACGAGTCTGCGGGAATGGTGCGGCGGTCTTCGTAGTCCGTGAAGCCGTACCAGAACATCGCCACCAGGAAGAAGGACGGGATCACCGACCACACGATCTCCAGCGTGGTGCTGTGGTGGGGAGAGTCCTGCGGAATCAGGCCGACCTTGGAGCGGCGGTACTTGAACGCGAACCACACCGTGGCCACGCACACCATGACGAGGACCACCAAGCAGGTCCAAAACACGAAGTAATACACCCAGTCGCTATTTCCCGCGTTGTGCGAGGCGGCGGGCGGGAACATACCGAGCGGGTCGTTCGGCGGCGCCGATTGCGGCTGCTGGAAGGCGGCCAGGGCTGCGGCGAAGAGCGGCATCATGCTGCGCGGGTAAGGTGGAGGGGTTTCACGCGGCGGTGCATCCACCACAGAAAGCCGAGGGAGTTGAGTGCAAGCACGCTCAACACGATGCGCACGATCAACCACACGCGCATTGTGTAGGAGTTGCTGGTGGGGTCGAACACGAAGCAAGACAGAAGGATTCTGTCCCGCGTGCTGACGAACTCGCCGGCGGCGGTTTCCGCCAGCGAAAGCCGCAGAACTTGCGGCTCGAAATTGATTCCATAGAGATAGCGCGCCACTTGCCCCTGGGGCGAGATCAGCACCATGGTTGCGGTGTGCGCGTATTCCTTGCGCTCCTCGGCGTACTTGTAGCCATAGCCGACGGCGTCGGCGAGGGCGCGCACGGTCGCTTCGCTGCCGCGCAGGAAGTTCCAGCCGGCGCGGGCGGTCTCGGCCGCGCCGCCGCGATACTGCGCAAGCACGCGATCGCGAAACAATTGGGAGTGCGCGTCGTCTTCGTTCGGATCTAGCCCGACGGTGACCACGCGGAACTGCTTGCCCACGGTCCACTGCTCTTCGCGGTTCAGCGCGTCTACGAAGCCGCCGAGTTGCAGCGAGCAGAGTTGCGGGCAGTTCTCGTAGTTGAAACTCAGGACCACCGGGCGCTTGCCGTCAAAGAGATCGCCGAAGCGCACCGCGGCTCCGGTCGGATCGCGGAAGATCAGGTCCTGCGGCACCGCAGTTTCAAGGCGCTCGATCACGTCCACGCCCTTCAGTTGGGGCAACTCAACGCCGGCTCGCGGCCCGGAAAATTCGGGCGGCGCGCCCTGGAGGGCGGCGACGGCGAGCAGGGTGAGAGCGAACATGAAGAACTAGCGGTAGCGTTCCGCAACCTGGCGCTTGGCCTGCTCGATGGAAACCGCTCCCGTCTGCAGACTGGCAAGTTCCGTATCGCGGACTTCACGCGTGCGGGTGATCGCGGGTTGGATCGAGCGATTGATTTCGTCGTCCTTCTTGTGATCCCAGTAGATGCCCGCGGCGTAGTAGGAGCCCGCGATCACCAGCGCGATCCCGGCCAGGCCGATCGTGGCCAGGAATCCGGTGTCGATGTCGTCTTGCTCGAAGGCCATGACAGTATTCCTTGATTAGACGTTTTTGAACTGGAGGCAGCGGTCGAGCAGCGGGTCGCCGATCGGAACCAGGGGTTGTTTGTCGAGCTTGCGCGCGACGGCCCAGATCAGCATGCCGGCCATGCCGATGAGCAGCGAGAAATCCATCACGCCCACGGGATTGACCTCTGCAGTCGGACTGGACTGCAGGTTGGGCATCACAATCCAGTACATGTCCACCCAGTGCATGAACAGCATGAAGACTGCCCACACCGTCAGCGCGTGCTTGTGACGCTTCACGTGACGCGAGATCAGCCCGAGGAAGGGTGCCGCGAAGTGGCCGAACATGAGCAGCCAAGACCACTCGATCCAGGCCGGAGACACGCGGTACTTATACCAGTGTGTTTCCTCGGGCATGTTCGCGTACCAGATGATCATGAACTGGCTGAAGGCGGTGTACGCCCAGAAGCAGATGAAGGCGAACATCATCTTGCCGAGGTCGTGATAGTGCTCGGTGTTGACCACTTGGGTCATCCGCCCGTTCGCCTGGAGGTACTTGGCGGACACGATCACCCACGCGAAGGCGGACATGAAGGCCCCGGCGAAGATGTTGACTCCGAACATGGTGCTGAACCACGTCTCGTCGAGGGACATCAGCAAGTCGAAGGCCGCAAAAGTGATGGTCAATGCGAACAGGATCACGCTGGGCGCGCTCCACTTGCGCATGCGCCGCGTGGGCTCGAAGCCCTCGGCCGTGTCTTGCTTCACCGACATGCGCAGGTAGTAGCTCGAGAGCCGCCACCAGATCAGCCCGTAGACGAGGAATCGAATCAACAAGAAGGTGACGTTCAGATACGGCAGCTTGTGGGCGCCGAGTTCATGGTGTTCTTCTTGCTGCAGTCGCTCGCCGAGCTGAAGGGGCTCTGCTGCCGCCGCTGCTTCGACGCTGTGGCCCTCAGCCCAGCGCCACACCACCACGTCGTGCGAAAGCAACGGGTAGAGCAAGGGCAGGCCGAGCAAACAGAGCACCGGGAGTGCCGACTGCGTCACTTCCGCGAGACGACGTACCGAAACGCTCCAGTACGCGCCGAACAGGTGCATGATCACCGTGAACAGCATCGTGCCGAGTCCGATGGTCAGCGCCCAGAAGAACGCGGCGAGGTAGGCGTACCAGAATTGCGTCTTCGCGCCCTGATCGCCCTGGACGAGGTACGCCCAGGCGGCGCCCAACGCGAGGCCGAGCACGCCGAAGATCAGGCCGATGCGCGCCGTGCGCGGCGCGAGTGCACCCGCTTGGCAATCGGCAAGGACTTGGGACTTATCGCTCATCTTCGACGCTATTGCTGGCGGCTGGCCTGAAGGGCTCGGACGTAGAGGACGATCGCCCAGCGGTCTTGCGCAGGAATCTGCGCGCCGTAGGCAGGCATGGTGTTCTTGCCCTTGAGGATCGTGTTGTAGATCTCGCCGTCGGGCAGATTGCGAATCCGCTCGTCGTGCAAGCTTGTCGGCTGAGTCCAGGCAGCCTTGCCGAGTTCGGCAAGCGCCTTGGCCGCGACGTGCACCGTTCCGTTGCCGGATCCAGTGTTGTCATGACACGGTGCGCAATAGATTCCGAAGCGCTGTTGGCCGCGCTCGATCAGCGCCGGCGTGACTCCCACCGTGGTGGGCACCTTCGCAACGAAAGTGTCGCCCTGCATTCCGGTCCAGTACGCGGTGTCTTCGTGGAGTTGACCGCGCGCCACGGTTCCCGCAACCGCAGGGCGGGACATGCGGCCGTCTGCGAACAAGGAAGTCTCGCCTTGGGGGCGGAAACGGGCTTGGTCGTCCATGTCCGGCACCAAGTTGATCGGCGGCTCGGCGGAGGGAGCATGCCGCGCGTTGTAAATCATGGCCGGCGGGATCAGCGCCGCGCAGGAGGTAACCACGATCGCCCGCTTCAGTCTGCTCGGCATCGTGGCCTGAGTCTCGGGCATGGCCACAGTGTCGACTTCGAGCGGACGCAAACTGCGCAGGAAATCGGCAGTGCGACGCTCGTCAAATTGGGGATCTCGGGCCTCGATCGCCAAGAAGAAGCGGTCGTTGGTGGCGCGTGCGAAACGCGGCTTGTAGTGCAGCGGGTGGAACCAGCGCGGCAAGTCGTTCGCGATCCACATCGCGAAGAAGGCCGTGAACGCCGCGAACAGCACCATCATCTCGAAGGTGACCGGAATTGAAGACGGCCACGAGATCAGCGGCTTGCCGCTGATGATGTAGGGGTAACTCACCCCGTTCATCCAGTGCTGCATCAGTTGCGAGGCGCCGACGCCGAGCGCGCCCATCGCGAGCACGATCCACGGCAGACGCGTCGGGCGCACGCCCATGGCGTCGTCGAGTCCGTGCACCGGAAACGGCGTGTAGCAGTCCCAGCGCGTGAAGCCCGCCTTGCGGACTTCCTTCGCGGCGTGGAGCAGAGCGTCCACGTTGTCGAACTCGGCCATCACGCCCCAAGTCTTTTGTTCAGTGCGGCTCATCGGATGCGCCTCCTAGTGGCTCCCTCCGGTTCCATGGGCTGCGGGAGTGACGTTCTTGATTTCAGACAGCGCGACCTGCGGCAGGTAGCGGCAGAAGAGCATGAAGAAGGTGAAGAACAGGCCGAAGCTGCCGATCAAGGTCAAGATGTCCACGATCGTCGGATTGAAGTAGTTCCACGACGACGGCAGGAAATCCCGGTTGAGCGACGTGACCGTGATCACGAAGCGCTCGAACCACATGCCGATGTTCACGAAGATTGAAACGATGAACACCAGCAACATGTTGGTGCGCGCCTTCTTGAACCAGAAGATCTGCGGCGAGATCACGTTGCACGAAACCATGATCCAGTACGCCCACCAATAGGGCCCGGTCGCGCGGTTGACGAAGGTGAAGCCTTCGTAGCGGTTGCCGCTGTACCAGGCCATGAAAAACTCCATGGCGTAGGCGTAACCGACCATCATGCCGGTGGCCATGATCACTTTGCACATCAACTCGATGTGCCGCTCAGTGATGATGTCCTTGAAGCCGAAGAGCATCCGCGCCGGAATGGCGAGCGACAGCACCATGGCGAAGCCGGAGAAAATCGCGCCCGCAACGAAGTACGGCGGGAAGATCGTGGTGTGCCAGCCCGGAAGTTGCGCCACCGCGAAGTCGAAGGACACGACCGAGTGCACGGAGAGCACCAGCGGCGTGGCCAGCGCAGCGAGAATCAGGTAAGCGCGCTCGTAGCGGTGCCATTGACGGTTGGAGCCGGTCCAACCCAAAGAGAACACGCCGTACCAGAAACGGCGAATCTTGCTCACTGCGCGGTCACGCAGCGTGGCCAAGTCAGGCACCATGCCCATGTACCAGAAGAGCAGCGAGACCGAGAAGTACGTGCTGACCGCGAACACGTCCCAGAGCAGCGGGCTGCGGAAGTTCGGCCACA
>CAZCXL010000073.1:0-9877 GCA_964502625.1 uncultured Planctomycetales bacterium
GCCGTCCTGATCTTGAGGGCGCGGGGGGGGTCATCCCCCCCCGCCGGGCCGGTTCGTAGTGCACCCGGTCCACGATCACGTTGGAGGTCCGCCCATACTGCGCGGCCTGCAGCCAAACCGTGCGGCCACCGGCAGAAGCCGGGACCGAGGCCGTGAACTGCGCCTGGCCTAAACCGTCCGCGCGGCCCAGAACGGCGACGCGCGGCTGATCCAGGTCCAGGACCACGTTGGCTGCCGGGAAGAGCGTGGAGCCGAGGCCCGTGAGGCCGTAGAGCACGCCGACCTGGGCGTTCGGAGTTCCGCCGCGAACTTCCAGCGACGCGCTGCTGCTCGAGACCAGAGTGGGGCACAGCAAACGGAGTCCCGCCGGCACGATGCGGTGGACGCTGCCGTCTCGCTTGCTGCAGACGTAAAGTTCCCCGTCGGCGTCTTGGCCGAAACCGATCACCTGCGCATCGGTGCCCATGCTGGATTCCACCTCTGCCGTGTGATCCACGAAGTCCACGGTGGTTCCGCCGCTTGTGCGGGTGGACCAGAGTTCGCCTGTGCAGTAATCACCGAAGAAGAAACGGCCGTGCATGGTCGCCATGTTGCGCCCGCGATAAACCCTGCCGCCGGTGATCGAGCAGCGGTAACCCTGCGGCCCAGTGACGTGCTGATATTCGTGGATGGGCAGCCTCAGTCCGGCCTGGTTGCAGCCAGACGAGGGGTTGTAGCAATGGAAGCCCTCCATGACTCGCCAGCCGAAGTTGGCGCCGGCAACACCCGCCGGCAAGTAGTCCAATTCTTCCCAAGTGTCCTGGCCAACGTCGCCGAACCAGATGTCTCCGGTGAGATCGTCCATGTCACCGCGCCAGGGATTGCGCACGCCGTACGCCCAGATTTCGTCGAGCGCGTTCGGGTTGCCAACGAAAGGATTGCCGGGCGGAATGGTGTAGGGGAAACCGCCGTCCACGTCGATGCGAAGCAGTTTGCCGTTGAGGTTGCCGAGATCCTGCCCGTAATTGAACGGGTCCCCCACTCCGCCGCCGTCTCCGGTGGCGATGTAGAGGTAGCCGTCTTGTCCGAACTCCATCCATCCGCCGTGGTGCCAAGTCAGAGGGTGCGCGATGGTCAGAAGGATCACTCCGCTATTCGGATCGGCGAGATCGGGGTTCTGCGGATCGCGCGAATAGCGGGCGAGCACCCAGTTGCTCGCGACGTCCACGTAGATCACGTAGAAGAGACCGTTCTGTGCGTAGTCCGGATGAAACCGGAGACTCAGCAGACCCTGCTCGTTGTGGTCGAAGGTCACCAAATTGTGGATGTCGAGGAACGGCGTGGGATTCAGCACGTCGTTTTCGATGATCCGCAACCTTCCCCAGTGGGCAACCACGAAGATCCGCGAGGCCGAATCCCCCGGCGCGTAGGTCACCCAGACCGGGGTGTTGATTCCGGTGGCGATCACTTCCGTGGTGACCGGCTGTTGCAGCGCGGCCGAGAGGAGAAGAGCAAGCGGGGCGATCATGAGGGTTATTCCACGGTTTCAACGACGACGTTCGACTTCGTGCCAAGCTGGATGGCTTGCACCCAGATCGTGCGGTTCTGCAGGTTCGCGGGCACGGTGCCGCCGAGCGTGGCAGTGCCGCCGCCATTGGTCTGCGTCATGCCAAGCAGCAGGCCGGAGGCCACGTCCAGCACCACACCAGCCGCAGGAATGGAGGTCGCACCGAGGCCGACCTTGCTGTAGAAGACGCCGCACGCTGCATTCGGCACGGCGCCAGACACCGTGAGGGTAGTGGCGGAACCTGCCGTGAGGTGCGGCACGTTGAGGCGCAGGCCCGCGGGCACCACGCGATAGACGCTGCTACCGCCCGCAGTGCAGATGTACATCTCGCCATCCGCGTCTTCGCCCATGCCCACGATGCTCGACAGACCATTGAGGTCGAGAGTGTGCTCTGCGAAGTCCACCATCGAGCCGGCAGACTGACGGAAGGACCAAGTTTGGTTGCTGCAGTAGTCCGAGAAGAAGTAGCGGCCATGCATGGTGGCCATGCTGCGGCCGCGGAAAACGACGCCGCCGGTGATCGAGCAACGGAACGGGCTGCCGCCGTGCGAGTACTCGTAGATCGGCAAGGTGATGCCGGATTGATTGCAGTTGGTGGAAGGGTTGTAGCAGTGCTTGCCTTCCATGATCCGCCAGCCGTAGTTGCGGCCGCCTTGTCCCGCCGGCTCGAAATCAACCTCTTCCCAGGCGTCTTGGCCGACGTCGCCGATCCAGAGATCGCCGGTCAAGGTATCGAAGTCGCAGCGCCACGGATTACGCAGGCCGAGCGCCCAGATTTCCTCGCGCACCGAAGGACTGCCCACGAAGGGATTGCTCGGCGGGATTCCGTAGTTATTGCCGCCGGACGGATTGTCCACATCTAGACGCAGAATTTTCCCGAGCAACTCCTGACCGTTCTGCGCGCGATTGCCCGGATCACCGCCGGAGCCGCCGTCGCCCATGCCGACGTACAGATAGCCGTCCGGCCCGAAGGAGATCCAACCCCCGTTGTGGTTGCTGTATGGTTGATCGATTTCGATCAGCGTGAAGGAGGACGCCAGCAGCGCAAGATCGGGGTTGTTGGGGTCCACCTGATAACGCTCCAGGATCGTGTCGCCGCCCGTGTTGTCCGTGTAGTTGACGTAGAAGTATCCGTTCTGCGCGTAATTCGGATGGAAGGCTAGACCCAGCAGTCCGCGCTCCCCGCTGAACAGCAACTTGGAGTTGATGTCCAAGAAGGCGGTGGGCAGCAGCGCGCCGTTCTTCACGATCCGGATCTTTCCGTATTGCGTGACGATGAAGATGCGAGAAGCGGTGTCGCCCGGGGCAAAGGTGACCGCTACCGGAGAGTTCAGCCCAGAGGCGACCAGTTCGGTATCGATCGGTTGCTGAACCGGAGCGGCAAGGAGAAGCCCGAGGGTGAGGAGCGGAGTCGGCATGACCCAACAAGGCTACCACAAGGGATTCTGAAGCCGCTGATCGGCCTCAGGAGCCCGTCAACAGCGCGGATTGACCTTCGGCGGCATTGCCACAGAGGGCGCGGACGCGAAGCCGCCAAGCCGCCAACCCCGGACGAGCGCGGACCATCGCACTCGGACCTGGAGTGAGTTCCGGAAGGTCCATCTGATCCAACAGTGCACAAAGCGAGAGGTCGGCGCGGCTGAACTCCTTGCCGAGCAGAAAGGGTCGGTCGGCAAGCAACTGCACGAGGGTGTCGAGCGCGCTCCCAAGTTCCTTGGCGATGGCTTCCGGCTCCTTGTCACCCGTGCCTTGGCTGTGCAGGCGCTTACGCATCATCTTGCGCAACACGACGGTACCCACACGCCGCATCGGCCAAGAGGCTCGCGCAAAAATCGCCTCCGCAACGCGTGGATAATTTTCATCACTGCCGAAGCGAAACCAGACTCCCAGGAAGTACAACACCTCGTCAGCCCAGTCCTCGAGCACGCGCGCCTGGGCACGTAGCAGTGGGTCAGCCGGCAACAACGGCGGCTCGGGACGGATGCGGTCGAGCTCGTCAAGGATGTCGCTGCTGTCCGGAATCACTCGGCCGTCCACGATCAGGGTGGGCAAGCGTCCACGCGGAGTAAGGCGCCGCGCCTCCGCCGGACTCGCAGCGTTCTGCAACTTGCAGCGGAGCCCCTTGAAGCGCAACGCCATGTGCACCTTGCCGCAAGGCGGCGACATCGTCGCGTTCCGGACGAAACCCGGATATTGGATCAGCACGATCTCGCGGGGTTCTCTCTCCATGGCAGCATCCTAGGGTCCGCTGCAGAAACCACGTCACGTGTAGGCCCGTTCCGCGATACCGTGGGAAGATGAATCGGATCCTCACTGCTGCCGCCTTGTTGCTCGGCGCGTGTTCCAACCGCGCTTCGGCCACCGCGAACACCAGCGCAGCTGCTCCTGATCAACCGACGGTGGCATCTGCCCCAAGCCTAGAGCGAGTGACCCACACCGAGACCGAATGGAAGGAGTTGCTCTCGCCGCAGCAATATCGAGTCTTACGCGAGGCCGGCACCGAACGCGCCTACACGGGCAACACTTGGAACGAGCACCGCGCCGGAACCTACGCGTGCGGGGGCTGCGGCCTGCCCCTTTTCTCCTCTACGGCAAAGTTCGAGTCGGGCACCGGCTGGCCTTCCTTCTGGCAAGCGCTGCTCCCGGGCCATGTGGCGGAGCATGAAGACCGGGGCTTGTTCACTGTGCGCACGGAGATCCGCTGCGCCCGCTGCGACGGCCACCTCGGCCACCTCTTCGACGATGGGCCCCTGCCGACCGGGCTTCGCTATTGCATGAACAGCGCCGCCCTGCGCTTCACGCCGACTGGAGAATAAAAAACCAGCGACCCGAAGGTCGCTGGCTTCCTTTCCCCTTTTGCTACACAGCCGAGCCGCCATCCCCTGCGGCCGCGGCACGAAAACCCATGCGCAGCAGACATTCCATCGGCGGAATCTGCCTCATCATGAGGAAAATTTCATGAATATTTATCATTAAGGAGCGATTTCCTAGGCGCGGGCCGGACGCCGCACCCAGTAGGAGCCGATCCAGCGACCCCGGCGCGCCACCTCCTCCAAATCCATTCCCACGGCTTCCAATCGGCCGCGAGTTCTTTCCCAACTTCGATCCACGATGCCTCCCGCAAAGAGCACCCCTCCCGGCTCGAGCAGTTGGCACAACGCGGGGGCGGAGTCCTCGAGCAGATCCGAGAAGAGATTGGCGACGATGGCCGGCCAGCTTCCCTGCGCGGAATCCAGCGTGCCCCGCCACGCGCACACGCGCGCCCGAACTCCGTTGAGTTCCGCCATGCGCAGAGTTTGCGGCGGACTTTGAGGATCGGGGTCCATGCCCGAGGCGCGTGCGCCGAGCAAGGCGGCGGCTACGGCCAGAATGCCGGAACCGGTGCCGACGTCGAGGAGCCGCGCAGGACGTCTCAGGGTGGAAATGCGGCGCACCGCACGCAGGGCGAGCCGAGTGGTGGGATGACCGCCGGTTCCGAAAGCGGAACCAGTCACCAGAATCAACGGAAGGTCCGCGGACTTCGCGGGCAGCCGTGCTGGATCGTGAAAATCAGCCCGGACTGCGAAGCCTGCGCAGCGGAACGGTCGCCAGTGAGCCTTCCAGAGCAACTCGGGATCCTGGCTTAAATCAGCCGGTTCCACACTCAGGCTGCGGATAGCGGAAGCGCTCCATCCACCGGTCTCCGCGAACGCGCGGAGCCAGGCGGGGAAGCCCGGCAGGGCCGCACTGGGAGTCCAAAGATGCACCTCCACCTCGCGCGGCGACAGATCCGGCTCATCGGCGAGCAAGCCGTGGGGATATTCGCGCATGGCCGCGCCTGCGCCGAAGCCTTCGAGCGCCGCACGGGCCAGCAGATCGTCCTCGCAACCCGGCGGCACCGCGAGACGCACCAGCCAATGCTCGGGTTGCTCGGCGCGCACGAGCCTACGATAACCGCGTGAGAAAACCGGCCGCGCGCGAGTCCAAAGCGACGCAGCGCGAACGCGCGCTGGCCGTGCTGCAAGGCCTGCACGCGCTCTACCCGACCGCGCGCACGGCTCTTCAGGCCGCGAATCCCTTCCATCTGCTGGTGGCGACCATTCTTTCCGCACAGTGCACCGACGCGCGCGTGAACCTCGTCACTCCAGAGCTGTTTCGGCGCTTCCCCGACGCAAAGGCCATGGCGCGCGCCACTGTGGAAGAACTTGAAACATTGATTCGCTCCACGGGTTTCTTTCGCAACAAGGCCAAGCACATCCTTGGATCGGCGCGCGCGATCGTGGAGCGCCATGGGGGTCAGGTGCCGAGTACCATGGAGGAGTTGCTCGCGCTGCCCGGGGTGGCGCGCAAGCCGGCGAACTGCGTGCTCGGAAGCGGCTTTGGACAGTCCGTGGGGGTGGTCGTGGACACCCACGTTGGCCGGCTCGCGCGCCGCATGGGATTCAGCCGGAATCAGGACCCCGTCCGCGTCGAGCGGGACCTGATCGCCGTCTTTCCCCAAGCGGAATGGATCTATCTGGCCCACGCCTGGATCGAGCATGGCCGCGCCGTGTGCACCGCCCGCAAGGCCCACTGCGCGTCCTGCACCCTGGCGGAGCTCTGTCCGCAGCGAATTACCAGTTGACGCGAACTGGCAAATAGCCGAAAGTAAAGGAGTGGACGCTCCGCTCACCGACAGCCCGGGCCTCGACATCGCCGACCTGGCCACCGCCGCCGGCGTTTCCGCTCGCACCATTCGCTACTACGGCGAACTTGGCCTGCTCCACGCCGAACGACGCGGTCCCGGCGGGCGCCGGCTCTTCGACCCAGACGCGCTTGAGCGGCTCCGCTTCATCGCGCGCCTCAAACAACTTGGCATGAGTCTGGAAGAAATTGGCGCCCTCAACGACGCCTTCTCGCGCGGCCGCACTCCGGCCATGCTCGATCGACTGGAGCAGATGCTGCACGATCGGCTCGCCCAGGTGGAGGAACGCCTGCGAGATCTGCAACGCCTGCAGAGCGAACTTCACTCTTACCGCGACCGCATCCGCGCCAAGCGCGCCTCTTGAACGCCATGGCCTCCCCCACCACCGCCCCTTCCCCCGCCGCCGGAGCCTTCACGACGCGCCACAAGATCCGCGTCGTCACTGCCGCTTCGCTCTTCGACGGACACGACGCCGCCATCCACGTGATGCGCCGCGTGTTGCAGCAGGAAGGCGCCGAAGTGATTCACCTCGGACATAACCGTTCCGTGGAAGAGATTGTCGACGCCGCGATTCAAGAAGACGCGCAAGCCATCGCCGTCTCTTCGTATCAGGGCGGACACCTCGAATACTTCCGCTACATGGTCGAGCTGCTGCGCGAGCGCGGATGCGGACACGTGAAGGTCTTCGGCGGCGGCGGCGGCACCATTACCGACGCTGAAATCGCCGAACTCGAGGCCCACGGCGTAGAAAAGATCTATTCCGTCGAAGACGGCCGATTGATGGGCTTGGTGGGCATGATCCGTGACCTGTTGCACCGCGCCGACTTCGCGTTGGTCACGCCGCAGGCGCCGCTGCCGAACGGTCTGTCCCAGCGCGTGCCCCACGCCGTCGCGCGCACGATCTCCCTGCTCGAAGACGCTCATTCCAATCAGGATGAAGCGCGGCTCACCGTGTTGCGCAACGAGTTGCGCGGCATGCTGAGCGCTCATCCTGCGCCGGTGCTCGGCATCACGGGAACGGGAGGCGCAGGAAAGTCTTCGTTAACCGATGAGTTGGTGCGCCGCCTGCTCGACGCTTTTCCCGAACGCAACGTGGCGATTCTCTCGGTGGATCCGAGCCGCCGCAAGACTGGAGGCGCGCTGCTCGGCGACCGGATTCGCATGAACGCGGTGCGCGGACCGCGCACTTACATGCGCTCGATGGCCACGCGCCGCGCACACCTGGCCACCGCGGCGGCGGTCGAGGACTCGCTGCTCGCGCTTCGCGCTGCCGGCTACGACCTCTTGATCCTCGAAACTGCGGGCATCGGTCAATCAGACAGCGAAGCCGTGGATCTCGCCGATCTCTCGCTCTACGTCATGACCCCGGAGTATGGCGCCCCGACCCAACTCGAGAAGATCGCCATGCTCGACTACGCCGACGCGGTCGCAATCAACAAGGCCGACAAGCGCGGCGCGCTCGACGCGCAACGCGACGTGCGCAAACAGATTCAACGCAACCGTTCCGCTTTCGAACAGGCTGCGGAGACGATGCCGGTGTTTCTGACTGCCGCCTCGCGCTTCGGCGACACCGGAGTGGACGGACTGTTCGCCTTCTTGATGAAGGAACTCACGCAGCGCGCAGGGCGAGATTGGTCTCCCCCGCCGCCGCCGCAGCGCGTCACCGGCCTGCCGGTGGTCGTGCCCGCAGAGCGCACCCGCTATCTCGCGGAAATCGCGGAGACCGTGCGGGGTTACAAGCGCCGCGTCGCCACGCAGGCGGAACTGGCGGCGCGCGCAGACGGCCTCGCCCGCGCGCTGCGGGAGTTCGGTGAGACCCCGCCGGCTCCGGATCAAAATTACGCGCCGGCCGCACTCACCGACGCCGCTGCGGACCGCGGCGTGCTGGCTCTGCGTCAGCGCTATCAGGAAGTGCTGCGCGACCTTGATCCGGCCATTCGCACCCAACTCGCGCAGTGGCCCGACACGGTCGCCGCTTATGCGGGTGACACCTTCAGTTACCCCGTGCGCGGCAAGGAGGTGCGAGTGCCCGCGCGTTCGGAGACGCTCTCCGGCCTTCTGGTTCCCAAAGTCGCGCTCCCCACCACGCGGGACTGGGGAGATCTCGCGCGCTGGCTCGGCCTCGACAACCTTCCCGGATCGTTTCCCTATACCGCTGGCGTGTTTCCGCTCAAGCGCACGGCCGAAGATCCGACGCGCATGTTCGCCGGCGAAGGCACGGCCGAGCGCACCAATCGGCGCTTCCACTTCGTCAGCCGCGGTCAACCCGCAGTGCGACTCTCCACGGCCTTCGATTCGGTGACGCTCTACGGTGCCGACCCAGCCGAGCCGCCGGACGTGCGCGGCAAAGTCGGCAACTCCGGGGTCAGCATCTGCTCCCTCGACGACGCCAAGCGCCTGTATTCCGGCTTCGACCTGTGCGCGCCGACCACCAGCGTCTCCATGACCATCAATGGTCCGGCGCCGGCGATTCTCGCCTTCTTCTTGAACGCCGCAATTGATCAGCAGGTCGAACGGCGACTCAAGGAAACGGGCCGCTGGCCGGAAGCACAGCGCAAAATCGCGCAACTCTGGGGCGGCGCGCCGCCTACGTATCGCGCGGAACTCCCGGAGGATCACGACAGTTTCGGCCTCGGCACCCTCGGCGTGCCCGGCGATCGTCTCCTGCCTGCGGAAGAGTACGCCGAGATTCGCGCCGCCGCGCTCAAGGCGGTGCGCGGCACCGTGCAGGCCGACATTCTCAAAGAAGATCAGGCGCAGAACACCTGCATTTTCTCCACGGAATTCGCGCTCAAACTGATGGGCGACGTGCAGCATTTCTTCATTACCGAAGGAGTTCGCAATTTCTACTCCGTGTCGATTAGCGGCTACCACATCGCCGAAGCCGGGGCGAATCCAATCACCCAACTCGCCTTCACGCTCGCGAACGGATTCACCTTCGTCGAGTACTACCGCGCGCGCGGCATGACGGTGGACGATTTCGCGCCGAATCTTTCCTTCTTCTTCTCGAACGGCATGGACGCCGAATACGCGGTGATCGGCCGCGTGGCGCGGCGCATCTGGGCGGTGGCGCTGCGCGACCTCTACGAGGCCGACGAGCGCTCGCAAAAGCTCAAGTACCACATCCAGACCAGCGGCCGCAGCCTGCACGCGCAAGAGATCGACTTCAACGACATCCGCACCACGCTGCAGGCCTGGTACGCGATCGCCGACAACTGCCAGAGCCTGCACACCAACGCCTTCGACGAGGCCATTACGACACCCACCGAAGACTCCGTGCGCCGCGCGCTGGCGATCCAGATGATCATCAACCGCGAGTTCGGACTCGGCAAGAACGAAAATCCGCTGCAGGGCGCCTTCATCACCGAACTGCTCACTGAATTGGTGGAAGAGGCGGTGCTCGAAGAGTTCCTGCGCCTCGACGCGCGCGGCGGCGTGCTGGGCGCAATGGAACTCATGTATCAGCGCGGCAAGATTCAAGCCGAGAGTCTGAAGTACGAGACCCTCAAGCACACCGGGGAGTTGCCCATCGTCGGCGTGAACACTTTCCTGAATCCTTCCGCCGAGTCCGGCAAGGTCACCCAGACCGCGCTGATCCGCTCCAGCGAAGAAGAAAAATTGGATCAGATCACCCAGGTGAGCACCCTGCAGGCGCACTTTGCCACGGA
>CAZCXL010000074.1:0-9855 GCA_964502625.1 uncultured Planctomycetales bacterium
GAGATGACGATGTACCGCCCTGCATCCGTCACGCGGACCTCGAAACCCTCGACCTGAAGGGTCCGCTCCGGAGGTTCCGGTGGCTCAGGCGGCTCGCCGATCGGTCGCACGCGCGGCGGGCGGAACTTGCTCTTGAACTCCTCGCCGAAGAGCCGAGTGGCATCGGTGTAGTCGTAGACCCGGAACATCAGCTTTTCGCTGGCGGGGTCGAGACGCGTGCCGCGGCCGATCATCTGGTAGAAGGCGATGGGCGACCGGACGTACTTGAAGAAGACGATGTTCCGAACGGCAGGCACGTCCACGCCGGTGGTGAGGAGATCCACCGTGGTGGCGACGAAGTGATGGCGCGCAGCCCCCCGGAGGTCGGGCAGATAGTCGGACCCACCTCCCGCGGCGGTGCACTTGAAGGCGTAAGGCTCCAGGCGCGGTCTTCCCTGTTCCGCGCACCATTCGGCGTAGACTGTGGACTCACCGCTGCGGATGCCGGCGAGTCTGCGCAGATAGAACGCCAAGTCTTCCCGATCCCGCGTCGGCAATTGGTGAAGAGTCTGCGGCCGGCAGCTCAACCAATGGGGCATCCAGGCTTCGGCCTGTTCCCAAGTCCGCGCCAGGCCGCCGGAATCCTTACCCAAGAGCAAGAGTGCCTCGAGGAGTTGGGCCGAAAGATGTCCGCGGCGGAAATCCCGGTAATGCCACACTAAGTCGTACGCGCTCCGATCTTCCGCGAGCACCACGCCGCGCCGATCCAAGAGTCTTCCCCGACGATAAGCCAAGTCACTCCCCGAGAGCCGGGAACGAAACGCGCGCTCTTGCCAAGTCTCCCCTTCCACGACTTGCAGTTGCACGAGCCGGACGAGCAGCAGCAACAGCAAACCGGCGCAGAGCGCGACCAGTTGGAGAACGCGTCGCGTTCTCATGCGGAGTCCTCCCGATGCCATCGCGCGGGCGCGGACAACAGCATCCAGAAGATGCCGATGCTCAGCACACGCACGGCTGCAACGCTGGGTGACAACGGAGCGCCAAGTCCCGCGGCGGCTCGTGCATCCAGGCAAGTCGGCACGAGCGCAGCCGCCACTCCGACCACGAAGCGCAAGGGCAGTCGGTGCCCGCTGAGCCTTCGGTGCAAGAGCTCACGCACACATACCGCGGCCACCAGGCCACTGCAGGATGAAATCAGGGACGGACTGCTCACGGAGGCGCGTAAAAAACCGAGCAAGAACACAAAAGCTCCGGCGCGCCGCCACGAGAAGGGCGCAGGCACCGGAACGGCGCCGAGAGCGAGCAGCAACCATACATCGGGAAACCACTGGCCTCCAGGCAAGTGACGAAGCGCGGGCGCCAGCACCGTCACCAGGAGTGCGACGGGAAGCAGGAGTCGCCAACGCGGAGTGCGCATCAGCGATCCGTAGCGCTCGGCGCGCGCAAGGCCAAGGCTTCGCCTCGGGTGGGCGCGGAATCCCCAACTTGACCGAGCCACAGTCCCCGTGGCACTCCGTTTCCTCCGCGCGTGAAGAATCCGAACGCGCGCTCGCCCACTGTCTGAGGTTGCAGCGCACGCTCACTGCGCACCCAATCTGCCACCGCATCGGCGCGCGCCCAGATGAGGGTGCCGCGGCGTTGGACCACGGCGCCGAGCACGCGTGAGCCGCGCGTCACGATCTCCGGAGCGAAGCCGGAATCCGTCGTGAATGCTTGCAGGCGCGAGCCCAACACCGCGTCGCGTGTGAGCAGCCCATGAGCGGATCGCGAGGGCGGTGCCACAGGCCGCACGGCCTTCTCAGGGAGTGCCCCCGCTGCCACGAAGACCCGGCCCTCCGCCAGCCGCGGCCATGCTCCCTCCACAACCCAGACAGGCTCATTGCGACCGCGCTGGACCTCGCGTGCGCAACTTCCCAACCTCAATCCTGCGGACGCCAGGGCCGGTGGATCTTCACGGCGACCGCGGAAGCTGACTTCGGCCTTGAGTTCGGCATCGGGTCTCCAACCCCCTTCAATCCAGTTGAGCACGGGAGCGAGTTGTGCCCTTCCGATGAGGATGGCATCGCGCGTTTCGCCGTCAGCAACTTGTAGACGCACCCCGGTTCGCTGGTCCGCCGCGCGGAAATGCAGGAGCAAGGCGCTCCCGGGTTCCACTTCGCTCAAGCGACCGAGGTAGATCGAACCGCATGCCGCGATCATGCCCTCGGCAAGTCCGATTTCACTCCCGGCGGAAAGTCGCAGAGCGGTGCCTCCGCGCTCCACTCCGAGTACAGGGACCTCGATCCACGCCATGCCACGAACGGCCATGGGTCGGGCCGCAGCGCGCTCGGTCTGGTCGAGCCAGCCGGCGGGTGGAGCAGGCGACGTGGGTGACTCCACAGTCGAGCCGGCGACCCGGCTCTCGATCCAACTTGCGACCTGCACGAGTGGCAGGGCGTACAGGCCGACCAATCCATTCGACCCGCTCTCTACCTTCTCCGACGGCCACCAGGAGAGGAGCAGGCCGAGCAGCAGCACAACGCCCAGCAGCAGGGCGCGGCGCTCACGCTCCGCGCCAGGCAGCCACAGCACTACGCCTGGTCCTCGCCCTCCGAAAGGAAGGACGCGTACAGATCCAGGTCCTCGAGGAAGCGAGCCGTGCCGCGAACCACCGCAGTGAGCGGATCCGAGTCAATCCGCGCAGGGAGTCCCGAATGGTGCGTGAGGAACTCAGACAAACCGGGGAGCAGAGCACCGCCGCCCACCACCACGATGCCGGTGTCCAGCAAGTCACTGCCGATCTCCGGCGGCGCTTGTTCGATGCAATCCAGAATGGCGCGCAACACGCCGCGCAGCGGATCCTCGAGGGCTTCGCGCACTTCAGTGCTGGTGATCACCGCTTTCCGCGGCATCAAGTTCAGTGTGTCGCGGCCTGCAATCTCCAGGGTCTTCTCGTTTTCCATCGGCCAGGCAGATCCGATGGTCTTCTTGAGCAACTCCGCGGTGAGCGGACCAATCTGCAAGTTGTGCGTCTTGCGCACGTAATCCACCACCGCGTCATCGAAGTTGTCGCCGGCGATCTTGACCGACTTCATGGCCACCGCGCCACCCAGCGCGAGCACGGCCACTTGAGTCGTGCCGCCGCCGATGTCCACGATCATGGAACCTTCCGCTTCAGTGATCGGCAGGTTGACGCCGAGGGCGCCCGCCATCGGCTGTTCCACCAAGTAGACCTTGCGCGCACCCGCGCGCTCCGCACTGTTGATGACGGCGCGGCGCTCCACCGTGGTGATGCCCGAGGGCACGCCGACCACGACCCGCGGACGCACCCACGCGCGTCCGTCGTGCGCCTTGCGCAGGAAGTAGCGCAGGAGTTTCTCAGTGATCTCAAAATCAGCGATCACTCCGCCTTTCATCGGGCGGACGGCTTCGATGTTGGTCGGCGTCTTGCCGAGCATGCGATAGGCCTCAAGGCCAACGCCCATGCCATCCAGGATGACGTCGTTCGTGCCCTTGTAGACCGCCACGACCGACGGCTCGTTCAGGATGATGCCACGCGCCTGCGAGGCCACCAGCGTGTTCGCCGTGCCGAGATCGATTCCGAGGTCTTCGGAAAGAGAGAAACGCGAGAGCAGCCAGTCCATCAGCGGCGCGAGGCTCTTGCACCGAACCCCGTATCCGAGCGGAGTATAGGCAAGGGCGGAGCCGCGTGAAAGCACAGCGGCCGGTCTCGCGAGGAGACCGGCCGCTGTGAGAGTCCGAAAGCGCGGACTACTTCTGAGCCCCGTAGGATCCCTTGAAGAACATGCCCGTGCCGTAATCGCGGCCCTTGGTGTAGTCCACCAGGACGATGGCAGCCAGCAGCATGATTCCAGTCACCAAGGCAAGCACCGACTCAACCGGCGGGCCGGGCTTCGCTTCCTTGATTTCCTTGACCTTCTTGACCTTCTGAGGCGCCGGCGCCTTGGCGCGGGCGGGCTTGGCAGGACTGCGACGAGAGGCCATCGGTGTTACTCCGGATTAGAGACGCGTCGCGACGCGGTCACCCGCGGCGATCGGAGCGGATCCGACCAGCTTCACCGAAGCGGCCGACTTGGACTGGTTCACGGTCTCGACGCGGATCTGGCCCTTGTAGGTCGAGCCGTTGAACACGTCGAAGGTGTAGCCGAGTTGGACCTTGTCCTTCGTGCCGAGGTCGATCGTCACGTAAGCGTCTTTACCGACGAACTCAACGGCGAGCACAGTGCCTTCGAGGGCCGGCTGGTTCTTGAACATCGAGGCATCCGTGTGCGTGGCAGCCTGGATGGTGTTGCGCTCCGTCTCCGCGGTCTCAGCGCGCATGGTCATGGCGACGAGCGCGGACTGCAGATCCGTGGAGTGGCCCGCCGCGAGGCGTGCCTTCTCTTCAGCCTGGGTGGCGCGCGATTCCGCCGATGCGCGAGCTGCGGCTGCCGCATCCCGCTCGTTACGCAGCGCGTTGGACGCGTTGCTCAGCCGCTCGAGTTGACCGGCTTGATCGCGGTTTGTGGACTCCAGGTCACCGAGTTTGGCCTCGATGCCGGTGAGCTTCTCGGTCAGCTCGGAGTTCTTCTGCGAGGCAGTCTCGAGGCTCTCGGTGAGAGCCTGCTTGTCTGCGCGGAGGACGTTGACCTCGTTGAGCAGGCGGTCTTTTTCACCGCGCACTTGTTGGAACTCACTCTGCAGGGCGCCGAAGGTTTGATCCTTCGCAGCCAGAGCAGAAGTGTGCTGTGTGGACGCCGTTTCGAGCTGTTGGCGATAGGACTCGCCAGAGCCGATGAGCGAAGCCGACACCCCGACGAACAGGGCGGCGAGGGCCAAGTTGAGAACGACGAAGAACTTGCCGATGGTACTCATGGGAGCAACGAGGGAGTCACGCGGGCTTACGGAGTAGCGTCTATGCGCCTGGGTTCGCTGGGTTCACGCCCGGATGCGGAAAACTCTAGCCCTCCCTGCAGGGGCGGTCAACGGAACTCTTCCAAGACCTTTTTTTTGGAGCAAAGGTCAAGAGGGCCGCGAAAGCCGCCACCAGAGGGAGAAGGAGCCAACTTCCGCTCAGATAGGGAGTGCGATGGCCCGCCGGGACCCAGGGCAACTCCACGCTCCAGGCTTCGGGGATTCCCGGAATAGGACCGTTTTGCACCGCCCCATCGGCCGAAACGAGCACCGTGCGACCGGTATTGGTGACGCGCAGAATGGGTCGCCCGGTCTCCACCGCACGCAGGCGCGTGACGGCGACCATCTGGTCCATCTCCCGGCTCCCGTCGCCGTACCAATCTTCGTTGGAAAGCACGAGGAAGGCCTCCGCTCCGGACCACGACTGGCGGCGGAAGACCCCTTCGAACACATTTTCCCAGCAGGTGGCGAGTCCAAGGGCTGGGAATCCTTCCAGGCGCATGGGACCGCGGCCGGGAGGACGGGCGAAATCGGGGCGGAGGCCGGAGGCGCTCTGAATTGCATCCGTGAGAGCCCGGGCGAAGGGGAAGCGGCCGCCGGCGGGCAGCCGCTCACCGAAAGGCACCAACTCCGTCTTCGGTTGGTGAGCGCGCAATCGGCCCGCGGCATCGAACACCACCGTCTCTGAGGAGCGCGGGGAAAGAAGTTCGGTGGCCGCGCTCGGTCCGACGGGCCGGTAGAAGTGCGCACCGGTGAGCAACAGAGTGCCTTCGGGAGCCAGCCGAAGGGCGCGGGCTGCGACGCGCGCCTGTCCTGTCAGAATGTCGGCGTAGGAATTCTCCTCGTAACCGTAGCCCGAGAAATATTGGCGGAGAATGCCGTCGGCGGCGCCGGGATCCTCCGGATCGCCGACGGGAAAGGGCCACATGGTCTCAGCCCACACGATGAGCCGAGGCTGCGCGCCTGCGTTCAATCCGGTTTCGGTGACTCCGACCTGACGCGCAAAAAAGGTGGGCGGGTCGAGATGAGCGCGCGCCTTTTCCTCCACCCGGATGTTGCCCTGGACAGCGAGGCAGGAAATGGTTCCTTCCGACGGCGGAGCAGCAGTGACCAAGATTCCGCAAAGCGCGAGCATGCCGAAGGCGATCAGACTCGGATCGCGGTATTGCCGATGCAGTAGCGCCACCACTGCGCCTCCGAAAGCAGCGATTCCGAGGATGAGTCCACCTTCGCCGAGCACGGAGGCCATCGGCAGGAAAGGCGAGTCGGCGAGCGGCCACGCCCAAGATGCCCAGGGGACGCCGCCTGCGCCAATGATGAAGAATTCACGCTGCAGCCACGCGGCGGCGGCCAAAGCGAGTGCGCCAGCAGCAGCGGAGGGAAGGCGGCGGGCGAGTCGACGGGCCAGCCAGCCTTCGATCACTCCAGTGAGACCGAGTAGAACTGCGGCACCCAGAGGCGCCAACCGGTGAATGGTGCTGGTGCTCAGAAAGGAAAAGGCGATGAGCCAGAACAGCACGCCGTGCGCGTAGTCCCAGCCCAGTCGCGCAGGCTTCTGCCAACTGAGTACGCGCAAGGGCGCAGCCAGCAGGAGCAGCGGCCAACCGAACCATCCGGGCTGCGCCAGTCCGCGCAGGGCCGCGGAGCCGAGGAAGAGCAGGATGGCGCGCACGCTCAATCCAAGGGAAGGTAGCGCACCGCGTCCCCTGCTTCAGCGCGCGCTCCTGCAGGCAGAAACCACAAGGCCCGCGCGCCGGCAAGGGTGCTCCAATCGCCAGATCCATTCCAGGGAGCCGCATGTAAGCGGGGCGCACCATGCATCTGTGCGACGAGCTGCGCTGGGAGCCAGAGATCGCGTCCGCCGCTCTGCATGGGCATGCCCGCGACCCCCGGAAACAAGGCCTCGAGCGGCATGGATTCCTGCGCACCTTCGAGCAGACGCAACATGGGGCGCGCGAAGAGCTCAGTCACCGTGAAGGCTGACAGTGGATTGCCCGGCAGTCCGAGTATCCATTGGCTCCCGCGCGAGCCCACCCACAGCGGCTTGCCCGGCTGCAGCGCGACTCCGTGCAAAAGAGTGCGCACGCCGAGTTGCGCGAATACCGCGGGCAGTAAATCCTTCTCGCCCATCGAGACTCCGCCGATGGTGATCACGAGATCACTGCACTCCAGAGCAGCCTGGATTCCTCGCTCCAGTGCCTGGAAGTCGTCGGGCAGATGCGCATCGTGCACCACCTCCGCGCCGAGCTCGAGGAGCCGCGCGCATACGCCGAGGCGGTTGCCATCGCGCACTTGATGCGGCAGCGGCGTGGAAGCCCAAGGCACGACCTCATCCCCCGTCGAGAGCACCGCAGCGCGCACACTCGGCCGCACGAAGATGGGATCGGCTCCCACGGACGCGGCGATCGCCAACTCTCCGGGACGAAGGCGAGATCCCGATTCCAGCACCATGCGGCCCCGGGCACCGATCTCAGCGACTCGGCGCACGTGGCGCAAATTCTGCTGTGGATCCAGCAAGATCAGAAAGTCGCCTTCCCGGCGCGTGCGCTCGATGGGAATCACGCAATCCGCGCCCGGTGGAACGGTGCCGCCGGTCATGACCGCCATCGCCTTTCCGGCTGCGAGTTCCGCCACGGCCTCGGTACCTGCATGAATCGTGGCGACGATTTGGCGCTGCGCCATCCCATCCGCACTGCGCACGGCAAACCCGTCCATGGCCGAGCGTGGGAGCGGCGGTTCGTCCCGATCCAGGCCCAATGACACGGCGAGCAGACGACCCAAGGCCTCCCGCAGCGGGATGGCTTCGGCCGGCCGCGTCAGCGGCTGGACTTCACGGGCCAACATTGCGCAAGCCGCTTCGTAGGCGAGAAGCGGTTTGCCTCGATGTTCCCGGTCGCAGATCTCCGCAACCATTCGTTCGCGGTACAGGTCGAAGGCCGGTCATAATAGAGGTTTCCCCCCGTCTCTTGCGTGTCCGCTTCGTGAACGTCTCCGCCTCCCTGTGCTTCCTCCTCCTCGGTCTCGCACTCGCCACTCCTTCCTGCGGGTTCAAGAAATCTGCGGCCCCTTCCCAGGCGGATGCCGCAGCCGCGCAAAGCGGAGAAAAGGCACCTGCCGCGGCGCGCAAGGAGACGCTGCTCGTCCGCGTCCGCCCGCTACTCCGGGGTGTGATCGAGCGCCGACTGGAAGCTACGGCCAACGTGGACTCGCTCAACGTGGTGGACGTGATTCCCGAACGCGCGGAGCCCGTGGTGGAGATATTCGTCGAAGAGGGCGATCGAGTGAAGGCGGGGCAAGAACTCGCCCGACTGCGCAGTGAACAGGTTGACCTCTCCCGGCGCGACGCCGAAGTGCGACTCGCGGAAACGAAATTAGGAACCTTGCAGGCGCAGCGCGACTTCGAACGCAATCAGCGGCTCTGGCAAGAAGGAGGCAACACGCCGCGCTTGATCGCAGAGCAGGTGTTGGAGACCAGCCGTCAGGCTTGGGACAGCGCCAAAGCCGCCGAAGCCGGTGCACAGGTCACGCTCGACCGCGCCGCCTGGGATTTGACTCGCTGCACGCTGCGCTCGCCCATCGCCGGAATTGTCACCTTGCGCGATCTTTCGCTCGGAGACATGGCGACGGTCGGACAACGCGCCTTCCAAATCGCCGACCTCTCCCGGCCCAAGTTGATCTTCTATCGGCCGCAACGCGAATTGGTGAGTCTGATGGGCGGCCAACCGGTCACCGCCACCAGCGAGGCACTCCCTGGAATCTCGATTCCAGGCCTCATCGAGCGGATCGCTCCCGTGGTGGACGCGAATACCGGCACCATCAAAGTGGTCGCCGGGCTCAATCCGGGTGAACTCGTGCTGCCGACAGGCATCCTGATGCGGCTCACCGTGGTGCTCGAGCGGCGCGAACAGGCACTGCTGGTGCCGAAGGAAGCATTGCTCTACGAAGGCGGCGGCGCTTATGTGTTCGTGCTCCGCGAAGGACACGCGCGCCGGATTCTGATCGTGCCCGGCTTCGAGGACGCGAAACATCTCGAAGCTGCGGCGGAAACCGCCTTGAGTGAAGGAGAATTCCTGGTGGTGGTAGGCGGAGACCGGCTCGCGGATGGCGACGAAGTCGAGGTCGCGAAAGAATGAGCGATCCGTTGCAAGCAGGAGGCCCGCTCGCATTCGGAGTGCGGCGGCCGATCGCGATGGGCATGGTCGTCGCGGCGGCCGTGGTCTTTGGCATCGTCGCCCTCGGTAAACTGAAGGTCGATCTGCTGCCGCCGCTGCAGTATCCCTCGCTCACCGTGCGCACGGTGTATTCCGGCGCGGCACCGGAAGACGTGGAGGAACGCGTCACCGAGCGCCTGGAAGACGTACTTGCGACCGTTGGCGGCCTGGTGCGCATCCGTTCTTCTTCGCGCGCCGAAGTCAGTGAAGTGTTGATGGAATTCGAATGGGGATCGAATCTCCCCTTCTTGGTGCAAGACGTGCGCGAACGACTCGACCGAGTCTTTCTGCCGCCCGGCGTGGACAAGCCGCTGATCCTGCGCTACGACCCCAGCCTCGATCCGGTGCTGCGGCTCGCACTCTCTGGCGGCACCGACCTCGTCCGCTTGCGCGACGTGGCGGAGTTCGAGATCGAACGCCGACTCGAAGGATTGCCCGGCGTCGCCGCGGTGCGCGTGAAGGGCGGCCTCGTGGATGAGGTGCAGGTCCTGCTTGATCCGCAGCGCTTGGCCTCCTTCGGCCTCACGGGAGAGACGATCCGCCAGCGCTTGCAGGATGAAAACCTGAACGTCCCCGGAGGCACGCTCGAAGAAGGATCCTTTGAGTACGTGGTGCGCACGCTCAACGAGTTCCGCACGCTCGCCGAAATCGAAGACCTGCCGATCCTTGCGCGCGATGGCCGGATTCTGAAACTGCGGGACCTCGCCACGGTGCGCCGTTTCCACCGCGACCGCGATTTGATGCTGCGCGTGGGTGCCGAGGAAGCCGTCGA
>CAZCXL010000075.1:0-9797 GCA_964502625.1 uncultured Planctomycetales bacterium
TACGTGCTGACCGCGAACACGTCCCAGAGCAGCGGGCTGCGGAAGTTCGGCCACAGCGACATCTGGTTCGGGATCGGGAACAACCAGTACACCACCCAGATACGACCGACGTGGATTGCCGGGAACATGCCCGCGCAAATGACCGCGAAGATCGTCATTGCCTCGGCGAATCGGTTGATCGCGGTTCGCCAACCCTGGCGCAGCAAGAACAAGATCGCGGAGATCAGCGTTCCAGCGTGACCGATGCCGACCCAGAACACGAAGTTCACGATCGGCCACGCCCAGGCCACCGGCTGGTTGTTGCCCCAGACGCCGACGCCGTTCGCGACCAAGTGCACGATCATGGACAGCAACACGCCGAGCAGCGTGACGCCGAGACCGAACACCACGTACCACGCCTTGGGCGGACGCTTGGCCTCCGCCACTTGGCACACCGTTTCGGTGAGCGCGGCGAAGTCATCGCGGCCGCGCACGAGCGGCGGCGGATACAAACCCTCGGCTTCGGCCCGCTTGACGCGGTCCTCGCCGAGCACGCTGGTGCCATGATCAACCATGCGACTTCTCCGCCGTCAGAACCGGCAGTTCGAGGGAAGGATGCGGGTTCCGGATGCGCGCGAGGTAGCGGTTGCGCGGCTTGTTGTTCAGTTCAGCCAGCATGCTGTAGGCGCGACTGTTGGCGTGCGCCTTGGTCACCGCGCTGTTGGAGTCCGCCAGGTCGCCGAACACGATCGCCCCGGTCGGGCAAACCTGTTGGCACGCGGTACGGATGTCGCCGTCGCGCATCGGACGCTCTTCGACCTTGGCCTGCACGCGCGCGGTTTGAATGCGCTGCACGCAGAAGGTGCACTTCTCCATCACGCCGCGTGAGCGCACCGTGACTTCCGGGTTCTGGGCCATGAACATGACCTCGTTGCCCGGCTTCTTGTGATCTTTGCGGAAGTTGAAGAAGTTGAAGCGCCGAACTTTGTAAGGACAGTTGTTCGAGCAGTAGCGCGTGCCAACGCAACGGTTGTAAACCATGTCGTTCAGGCCTTCGCTGCTGTGCACGGTGGCGGCCACCGGGCACACGCTTTCGCACGGCGCGAGCTCGCACTGCTGGCAAGCCACCGGTTGGTGCACTGCGAGCGGATTTGCGACGTCGCCTTGGAAGTAGCGGTCCATCCGGATCCAGTGCATCTCGCGGCCTTTGAGCACTTGTTCGCGGCCGACGACTGCAATGTTGTTCTCGGATTGGCAAGCGATGGTGCAAGCGCTGCAGCCGGTGCATGCCGAGAGATCCACGGCCATGCCCCAGCGATGCGTTCCGTCGCCGTGCTTCTCTTCAAACAGCGAAGCGTCTTTGTCCCAGAAATCCGCGGCGCGCTTGGCGAAGTCCGGATTCTTGACGAACTCTTCCTGACTGGTCTCACGCACCAGATCGCCCACTCGCTCAGAGCGGCCTTCCAGGCCGATGGCGTCAATCATGTGGTGATCTTGGGTGGACGCAATCCGCTGTTGCACGCCAGTGCCCGTCACGCGCGCGCCCGCCATGGTCCAAGCCGAAGCGTTGGCGCGCAGCTTGTAACTATCGAAGCCCACGGTCTCGACCCAGTCGTCGTTGAGGCCGGCCACGTGGCCCGCGGCGCCGCGGCCGTAGCCGAGTTGTACCGTCAACTGGCCGTCGGCCGCGCCGGGAATCGTGCAAGCCACGATCTCCAGCGAGCGTCCGCCTGCCTCGAGGTGAATCACTTCCTCATTGACCACGCCGAGCGCCTCGGCGGTCTTGTAAGAAAGGAACGCGACGTTGCCCCAAGTGATTTTCGCGATCGGGTCCGGCAACTCTTGTAGCCAGCCGCTGTTCGCGAAGCGTCCGTCCCAGACTTTGGTGCAGGGCGCGAAGTTCAACTCCAGGGCGCCGTTGCCCGGCGCGCTCGCCAACGAAGCTTCGTCGAAGGCGGCCGACGGCAGATTGCGCGCCTCCACGGTTTCGGCTTTGGCTGCGCCTGCGGCGGTGAAGCCGTCGTGCACGGCCTTGCGCCAAGCAACGTCGCTGCCGCCCACACTCTCGCGCACCATGGCCATGCCTTCGCGCGCGTTGCCCATGAGCAGAGTGAGCATCTCGATCACGCTGCGTCCGCCCCAGATCGGCTCGATCATGGGCTGACTGACGAGATGCGATCCGTCCGAGGCGAGACCGTCGCCCCAAGTTTCGAGGAAGTGCGCCTGCGGCAGGTGCCAGGTGCTGCTCGCCGCAGTCTCTTCGGCGTAGAGGCCAAGGTGAATGCGCGTGGCCACTGCGCCGAGCGCGCCCGCGAAATCGAGGTCGGCAGGAGCGTCGTAGACCGGATTTCCGCCCAGAGTCACGAGCGTGCTGAGCTTGCCGCCACGCATCGCCTCGACCAGCGACGCGAGCGCAGTCGCGCCGGCGTCGGGCTCGGCCGCGGGCAGGTACTGCACGGTCTTGCCCTGCGCGCCGAGCAGCACGTTCAAGCGCTGCGCGCGCGCGTGCACGGCCGCAGGTTGCGCCGCTCCCACGCTGATCACGCACGCGCCGCGGTTGGCGAGCAGATCGTCGGCGACGGCATCGGCGAACTTCGCCAGTCCGGGAGCCTCGAGGCGCGGAGTGCCATCGCGCACCGCGGTGGCTTGCGGATGCTGCAAGCCTTTCTCCACCAATTTCGCTTCGAGCAGCGCGAGGAACGCGCCGACTTGCGCGCGCCGCAAGGGCAGACGGTGATCCGCCGCAGCGCCGGTGACGGTGAAGACCGGCTCCACCGACCACAAGCGATTCATCCAGCCCGACTCGGGCTTGCGATGCGCTGCGTACTCGCGCGCCAAGCGCGTGGAGTCCGGACGCATGTGCAACAAATCGTCATCGAGCGCGAGGATCGCGCGTGCGTCGGCGAGCAGGTAGCGCGGGCGCACCGACTTGCCCAACGCCGCGAGGCATCCGGCGTCTTCGGAGTCGCTGTGCAGCGGCTCCCATTCGGTCCACAGCGCACGCGGGAAGAACTTGCGGAAGGCCGCGGCCGCGCGACGGAAGGCCGGCGACCGGCTGGGAATGGCCAGCACCGCCAAGCCTTCGCCCTGCTTGGCCTTCAACTCGCGGAAATGCGCGAGCGCGAAGGTTTCGAAACTGCTCCAGTCCGCATCCACACCCTCATGCAAGGGCAAACGGCTGCGATCCGGGTCGTAGAGGCCGAGAATCGAGGCTTGCGCCCAAATCGTGGAAGCGCCGCGGCTCTCCGGGTGCTCCGGATTGCCTTCGACCTTGGTCGGACGGCCTTCGTAACTCGTGAGCAGGAGCGGCTGCGACCAACCGCCGAGCTCCATGGCTCCGGCGTAGTACAGCGGCTTGCCAGGAACGTGATCTTCGTCGCGCTGCTTGACGGGCAGCAGATGCTCCTTGTCCATCCGGCAGGACGCGGCTGTGCCGAGCGCGATGGACGCGCCCATCAACTGCAGGAAGCGGCGGCGGCTCGAAGTCGTCCACTCCTCTTCCGGGCCGGCCGGGAACTCCTTGGAAACCAAATCCTGGTACTCGGGCGTTTTCGCCAGGTCGTTCAGGCTGCGCCAGTAGCGCTGGGTGCTCGCGGATTGATTCATCGGTGGCAGGTCGAGCAGTCCTGGCGAGGGTGAATGCCGTGCTCCTTGATCAGGCGCTCGCCGAGCACCTGACGGTCTTCTTCCGTGGTCCATGCCAGATCAAACACGTGCTCGCGCGGGCGCAGATTCGGTGCCGGATTGCGGTGGCATTCGAGGCACCAACCCATGGAGAGCGATTTGACGGTTTCGACGCGTTCCATCTGATCCACTCGTCCGTGGCACTCCACGCAAGAAACGCCCGCAGTGAGGTGGGGCGCGTGCGAGAAGGACGCAAACTCCGGAAGGTCGTGCACCTTCACCCAGCGCACCGGCTCACCGCCTTCGAAGGCGTCGCGCAGCAACTGCAACTTGGGAGAATTGGGATGAATGCTCTTGTGGCAATTCATGCAGGTCGCGAGCGGCGGAATCGCGGCCATGTCCGCCGTTTCGACCGTGTTGTGGCAATAGCGGCAGTCCATGCCGAGCTTGCCCGCGTGCAACGCATGGCTGAAAGGAATCGGCTGTTCGGGCTGGTAGCCGACCTGCAGGGTGTCCGCCGAAGCTCCGTAGACGAACAGCGCGACCACGTAGGTCGGCGTCAGTACGGCGGCGATGCCCAGCAGGGGACGGAGGGCGTCCGTCCACCGGGGGAACTGGAAGAGCTTCATGAAGGGTCCGTGGCGCTTGTCGAGCCCGATTGGACTTCCTCCCACTCATTCCGACAGGGAGGAGCCAACCGAGAAGCGCGCACAGAATAGAGACACCTAGGCTCGGGAGAAAGCCGAAATCTGGGTCGGATAGAGCACTGATTCAGTCCAAAATACGAAGGATTCGGTCAGCGAGCGCGTATTGAGAATGAGACGCAAGAGCGTCAGAGGGAAATCGCGTCTAAAGCGGGAATTTGCCCTGAATCTTCGCGGCTTCGCCTTGCTCGTCGCGGATGCGCAGAGCGTCCACGACTTGCCGCGTGAGGTGGCGCGGCGGAGTCGCGTAGACGTCTTCGACCAAAGTTTCGAGCGGCGGCGGCCCGATCTTCTCCGCGTGCTCGACGGCCGCAGCGATGCGCGCACCGATTTCCTCGGCTTGTTGAGCGCGCAATTTTTCGCTGAGCAGACCTTGCGCGCTCAGAAAAGCCTCGGCGCGCGTGAGCGGATCGAGCTTCGCCCAATATTCGACTTCCGCCGAGTCGCGGTAGCGCGACGGATCGTCCGAGGAGGAGTGCCCCCCCATCCGGTAAGTGCGCAAGCACACCAGACTCGGGCCTTCGCCGCGACGAGCACGCTCTGCGGCCTCGCGAGTCGTGGACCAAACGGCAAGGAAGTCGTTGCCGTCCACGTCCACTCCGGGCATGCCGTAGGCGCGTGCCTTGGCGCCATAAGAGCGGGCGGCGGTTTGGTGTGCGCTGGGCACCGAGATGGCCCAACCATTGTCAATCACCACGAAGACGACCGGAGCCTTCCACACGGCGGCGAAATTCAGCGCGCTGTGAAAGCCGGAAGAAGAAGTCGCGCCGTCGCCGCAGTAGCCGCACACCACTTGCTTCTCGCCGCGCCGCGCAAAGGCGAGGGCCACGCCAGCCGCGTGCGGGAGTTGCGTGCCGATCACGCTTGACCAAGACACGAAGTTGGCGGCGCGGCACTGGAAGTGGTTCGGCATCTGGCGGCCTTTCGCGCTGTCCTCGGCGTTGCCGAACATGTGCGCGACGTACTCCGCGATGGGCATCCCCCGCTGCACCGCAGCTCCGCCTTCACGCAGGCCGCTGAAGATCCAGTCTTCGGGCGTGAAAGCCGCCGCAGAGCCGTGAATCGCCGCTTCCAGGCCGGTGGCCGTGCCGCCGAAGGCAACGCGTCCCTGGCGCTGCAATTTCATCATGCGGTCGTCGAGCAGCCGCGTGGTCAGCATGGCGCGCCAGATGGCGAGCAGCTCTTGGTCCGGCGGACTCTTCCCCTTCCAGTCGGGCCGCAGCGCGCTGCCGTCGTCCGTCATCGCGCGCAGCAACGGCACGCCCGGTTGTTCCAGTTGTCGACTCACTGCAACCCCGCGCGATACTTCTCAGGGTCAGCCCAGAATTCCTTCGGACAGTTCGGGCAGCAGAAGCCGATGACGCGGCCTTCGAACACCACCGAGTATTGGGGATCCACCGGCTTGCCCGAAACCGGACAGATGGTGTTGATGGGAGTCAAAGTCACCGGCGGTGGCGGCAACGGCTCTGCGCCCGGCGGCGGCGCATCGCTGCTGAAGACCAACTCGCCCTCCGCATCTAGAGCGGTTGCGGACGCGGCATCGCCGGCATCGACGCGCAGTTGCGGCCGCGCCGCGCGCAGTTGCGCGAGCGCTTCCGGGCTCAGACCCGCTTCCCACAGCCAAACCTTCTTCAGGGCTGGAAGGTCGAGTAAGGCCTCCAATGCGGCATCTGTGAGTTTGGTCTGAGCCAAGACCAACTCTTCCAAGACTTCGTGGCCGCGCAACTTGTTGAGCCCCGCGTCCGTGATGGCGGTGTTGCGCAGATCGAGACGGCGCAGACGCGGCATGTCCGAGATGCTGCTCAGCGCCGCGTCCGTGATGGTGGTGCGCGACAAAGAAAGTTCGGCCACGTGTTCGACCAGCGGAGCCAGCAAATCTTTGACATCAGCGTCGCCCATGTGAGTCGCGGGCGCGGCGAAGTCCACCCACAACTCGTGAGTATTGGCAGAGACGGGCTGCACGTGCACGAGTCGGTCGCGGAGCGCCGCCACCGCAGACTCCGGAGCCGGCCCAAGCGCCGCCGCGGGCGCGGTGACCACGATCGCGGGCGGCACCGGAAGCGTCATGCCCTCGCCCAATGCAAATTTCTCTTCGAAGGATGCCCCAGCCGCGATCCAAGCCTCCAGGAGCGCGATCTCGTCCAGAGTCGGCTGCGTCTTGTGCTCCGGCGGCATGTGATCCTCGTCGTCGAGGGGCAGCCGCACCCGCAGCAAGAGTTCGCTCTCTGCCGGAGCGCCAGCGATCAGCGCGTCGCCGTCGCGTCCGCCTTTGAGAATGAACGCAGGCGTGTCGAGACGCAGGCCGCCCTTCTTTTTCTTCTCGCTGTGGCAGGAGTTGCAGCGTGCAGTCAGGATCGGCGCGACCTGATCCACATAGTTGGCCATGACGATGGAGCTCACCGGATCCGGGATTGGCTGCGCCGGGGGAGCAACAGGTTCCGGCTGCGCGCGCAAGGGCTCGGTAAGGAATCCTTCACCATGCGTCATGGTGGCGCCGAAGTGCCCAGCCGGAACCAACACACAAAGCGTCGCGGTCAACGCGAGACGGTATGAAGTGCGACGACCGGCGGCATGCAACAGCAAGGACAGCACGCTGCCCGTCGCCACGGCAATGCCCAAACGCTGGTGCCAGTACAGCGTGTCGCCGGTGTAGTCGGGCTCGAGATGCAGCACCCAGCCGCTGGCTGCGGCGAACACCGCCATCAGGGCGGCCAACCCGACGAGCAGGCGCGGCGCTGGCGCCGTGCCACGCGCCAGCGCGATTGCTTCGAACACTCCGACACCGACTAACAGCCCCACCGGCAGATGCAGGAGGAGCATGTGAAAACGACCAAAAACTTCGAGCCAGGCGGACATCGGCGGTGGGTCAGGTCAGGATTTCGTGGACAACGCGGCCCGAGACGTCCGTCAGTCGGAAGTCACGGCCTTGGAAGCGGTGGATCAGGCGGCGATGATCGAAGCCGAGTTGATGCAGGATGGTCGCGTGCAGGTCGTGCACGTGCACGCCCTGCGTCGCGATGTCCGGGATGTTGTACCCGAACTCGTCGGTTTCACCGAATGAATGGCCTGGCTTCACTCCAGCCCCGGCCAGCCAGATGCTGAAACAACGCGGGTGGTGGTCGCGCCCGTAGTTGTCGGCCGTGAGTTTGCCCTGAGAGTAATTGGTACGGCCAAATTCCCCGCCCCAAACCACGAGCGTGTCCTCCAGCAGCCCGCGCCGCTCCAGGTCGCGCACCAGCGCGGCAGATCCTTGGTCCGTTTCGCGGCACTGATTGCGGATGGCGTTGGGGAGATCACCGTGCTGATCCCAGCCGGGATGGAAGAGCTGAATGCAGCGCACGCCGCGCTCGGCCAGACGCCGCGCGAGCAGGCAGTTGGCCGCGAAGGTTCCCGGCGTGCGCGCGTCGGCGCCGTAGAGTTCGAAGATTTCCTCCGGTTCGTCTGAAAGGTCGAGCGCTTCCGGCACGCTGGATTGCATGCGATACGCCAATTCCGCTTGCTCCATGCGCGATTGGATCTCCACGTCCCCCTCGCGCGCGAACTGCTCCTGACTCAGGCGGCCGAGCGCGTCGAGCGTGCGCCGCCGTGCCGCCGGAGTGATGCCGTCCGGGTTGGCGAGGAAGAGCACGGGCTCTTTGCCGGCGAGGAACTGCACGCCCTGGTGCTGGCTGGGCAGGAAGCCGCTGCCCCAAAGTCGCGCGTACAGCGGCTGATCCGCGGCCTTGTTGGTGCAGAGCACTACGAAGGCGGGCAGGTTTTGGTTGGAAGTGCCGAGGCCGTAACTCAGCCAAGCGCCGAGCGAAGGTCGGCCCGCGAGTTCAGCGCCAGTGCAAAGAAATGTGATGGCCGGATCATGGTTGATCGCCTCGGTGTACATCGTCTTCACGACGCACAGCTTGTCCACGATTCCTGCCGTATAGGGAAGCAATTCGCTGACGTAAGTACCGCAGCGTCCGTGCCGCGCGAAAGAAAATGCTGAGCGCGCCAGCGGCAAGGAGGATTGATTGCCGCTCATGCCGGTCAGACGCTGGCCCTGGCGCACCGAGTCGGGCAATTGTTCACCATGGCGCGCGGCCAGCACCGGCTTCCAGTCGAAGGTTTCGAGTTGTGAAGGTCCGCCCGATTGGAAGAGATAAATCACGCGCTTGGCGCGCGCGACCGGAGGGACGGCGCCCGGCTCCTGCGGAAAAATTAAACGGAACGCGGCGGCGCCGACGCCGGCGAGAGTTCCCTGCAAGAGTTGGCGCCGGGAAATCATCGCTGGGTCAGGCTGGCGTCTGCCGCGAAGAGCACGGAGCAGGCCACGGTGAGCGCGGCCAGATCGGGACGATCAGCGTCCTCCGCCACAGGCGCGATGCCGACGGCCAAGAGCGCGTCTGCCGCCGCCGGATCGGCGCGGAAATCGGCGAGCGAGGCTGCGTACACCTCGACCAAGGCCGCAAGTTCTTCCGGCGTGGGTGGACGCACGCACAAGCGGCGGAAAGCCCTCGTGAGGCGCGCATCCTGGGTCGGGCCGGCCTCGCGCATGGCGCGTGCCGCGAGTGATCGCGCGCTTTCGACGAACTGTGGATCATTCAACAGCACCAGTTCTTGCAGCGGCGTGCTGGTTTGACCGCGACGCGCCACGCAGACCTCGCGTTTGGCTGCGTCGAACAGAGTCATGCTCGGCGGCGGGGTGGTGCGGCGCCAATAGGTGTAGAGGCTGCGCCGCCAGCGCCCTTCGCCGGCATCCGGAACGTAATCGCCGCCCGAGCCGATGTTCCACACCCCGGGAGGTTGCCACGGCTTCACGCTCGGTCCACCGAGACGCTCCACCAAAAGTCCGCTCGCACAGAGGGCTTGGTCGCGCAGCTGCTCGGCTGAGAGACGGCGCGCCGGATAATGGCTGAACAGGAGGTTTTCCGAGTCGACCTGAGCGGAGGCGATGGAAGCGCGCGAAACCTGCCGATACGTGGCCGAAGTGGCGATTCGTTTCAACATGGACTTGATGTCCCAGCTCTCGGCTTGAAACTCCAGTGCGAGGTAGTCCAACAACTCGGGCAGTGCCGGAGCCTCGCCCTGGGTTCCAAGATTCTCCAGCGTGCGCGCCAAACCCTGGCCGAACATCTGCGCCCACAGCCGGTTCACCTCCACCCGGGCGGTCAGCGGATGGGAAGGATCTGTGAGCCATTGCGCCAAGCCGAGGCGATTGGCCGGCGCATTCTCCGGACTCGGCGGCAGCGCGCTTGGAGTGTGTGCGCTCACCGGACGAGCCGGATCCGGTGAGTCATAACGGCCCCGAGTCAGCACGTGCACGGTGCGCGGCGTCGGCAGCTCGGACATCGTCATGATTTCTTCGACTTGCTCCAAGGCTTGAGCGCGGGCGCGTCGGGCAAGGTGAAGCGTCTCGCGCGCGGTGCGGGCGGGTTCGTCCACCGCGGCCAGCCAGGCGCGATAGATTTCGTCTTCACTGCCTTCTGCAGTGGGCTGATGCAGCCGCGCAATTTCGTA
>CAZCXL010000076.1:0-9784 GCA_964502625.1 uncultured Planctomycetales bacterium
GTGACCGTCAACCCGCGGCCGCGGCTGCGAGGTCCGTGAGGGGGCAGGTGCTGGAGAGGTCAACGGGGGGTGCATGCACTCCCAGTTCAGGGAAGTCCTGGCGACCTGCGTGTACCGCGGAAGTTTCGATGCGCATCCGTGGATAAGAATATTCCACGACGAGATGATCCGTCCATCGAATAGAATACAGAGAATGAGCTCTGAACCCGCGCTAGACCGAACAGATTTCGAGATATTGGCCGCTCTTCAGAAGAATGCGCGGACGAGTAATAAGGAACTCGCCCTCGCGATTGGGCTGGCCGAATCCAGTTGTCTGGAGCGGGTGCGCAGATTGCAAAGGCGTGGAGTGTTACTGGGCAGCCATGCGGAAGTGGACCCCAGGGCGCTAGGGCTCGGTCTCCAGGCTCTCATTCGGGTCCGCCTGGCTCGCCACGCGCGGAAGGAGGTGGAGGCCTTCCAGAAGCACGCGCTGGCCCTGCCGGAGGTCTTGGCCATCTACCACGTCACCGGTGAGGATGACTTCCTGGTGCACGTGGCCACCCGCGATGCGGAGCACCTTCGGGGACTCACTCTGGAGGCCTTCACCACGCGAAAAGAGGTGAGCCGCATCCAAACATCACTGATTTTTGCGCACGCGCGAAAGCCTGCCCTGCCCATTCCTGAATACGGCCTTGCATTTCCGAAGACTTCCGGTTCTTCTGGAGGTCAAGGAGGTTTTCGCTCATGACGCTCTTGAAGGATCTTGTGAATCGCCAGAGGCGCGTGGTGTCCATCAGCGCCAAGGCCACTGTGCGCGATGCCGCCAAGGCCATGGCCGAGGCCAACGTCGGGTGCGCCGCGATCGTTCAGGGGAGGCGCCTGATCGGAATCTTCACGGAGCGCGACGTGCTCAAACGAATCCTCCTGCGCAATCTCGACGTGGACGAAGTCCTTGTGGAGAGCGTGATGACCACTGCGATCATCTGCGCTCAGGCCGAGCAGAACGCGCGTGACGCGAGCGTGTTGATGCGCCGGCACCACATTCGCCATCTTCCGGTGCTGGACCGGGAAGGACTGTTGGTGGGGGTGCTCTCCATCCGCGACCTGCTGCAAGACGAGGTCGAGGAGATGCGGGACTACATCGCCTTGGCCGAAGGCTGATCAGCCACTGGCCTCGTCCAGGTGCTTCTCATGGTCGCGCCAGCGCATGCGGCGCAAGACCTCGGGGTGCAGGAGCACCAAAACCGTGACGAATTCGAGCCGGCCTAGCCACATCGCCAGTGAGCAGAGCAAGGTGCCGACCGGGCCCAGGAAGGCGTAGTTCTCCATCGGTCCGAAGGGACCCAATCCAGGGCCGACGTTGTTCACGCACGCGATGGACGCGGTGAACGCGGGCAGAATGTCCACGCCGAGCAGACTGAGCGCTGTGCCAAAGAACAGCCATCCCATCACGTAGACGGCGACCACCGCAGAAATGGTGCGGAGGATGTTCTCCGGAATCGGCTTGTCACGATGGCGGATGGGCAAGACTCCGCGCGGATGGAGCACGCGTAAAAACTCGCGGTGCATGGATTTGAAGGCGAGAATCAGCCGCACGACCTTGGGGCCTCCTCCCGTGGAGCCAGCGCAGCCGCAGAGCATCATGAGCAGCAGCAGGAGAATCAGGGGCGCGCCTCCCCACGAGTTCCAGTCCTCGGTCGCAAAGCCCGTGGAGGAGATCGCGGACGCCGCGTGGAAGAGCGAACTGCGCAACGTGTCCACGGAGGGCAGGCCGTGGGTGCGAAAAGCTGCGATCGCGAAGCCCAGCAGCAGTAAACCTCCCAGATAAACCTTCAGTTCTCCGTCCTGAATCAGTTTGCGCGGTGAGCGAAAGCAGCCCACCCACAGGAGCGGCAGACTGATTCCGGCCAACGCCATGAACGCCATGATGATCCATTCTGCGGCCGGATTGGCGTAGCCGCCGATGGAGAGGGGATTGGGAGAGAATCCGCCCGCCGCGGTCGTGGCGAAGGAGTTGCAGAATGCGTCGAAGGCGGGCATCTGCGCCACCACGATCAGCAGGAGGATCTCGAGGACGGTCAATCCAACGTAAAGAATCCAGAGACGGCGCGCGGTGTGGCGCAACTGCGGACTGACGATGTCGGTGGTCGCCGAAGAGTACTCCGCGAAAAAGATCTGACGTCCGGCCACGCCGAGCTGCGGCAGCACCACGATGAACAGAGCGATGACTCCCAATCCGCCGATCCATTGGGTGAGGGCGCGCCAGAGGAAGATCGCGCGGTCGCAGGTAGCGAAATCTTCCGTCGTGAACACCGTCGCGCCGGTCGTGGTGAGACCCGAGATGGCTTCGAAGAAACCATCCATGTAACTCAGACCGTGCCACCAATAAGGAATGGCCGCAAAGTGCGCGACCACCAGCCATGCACTCGCCACGATGGCGAGCGCTTCCGCCCGCAACAGATTGGGCGCATCACGAAACCAGCGCGCGGCGAGCCAGCCGCAGCCGGCCGTCAGCAGCAGCGCGGCAGTGAAGAGCAGCGCCGTCTCCCAACCCCCTCCGCGAAAAGCGTCGTAAACCGCGAGTGCAAGGGGCGCCAAGAAGGCCCAGGCGAAAACCTGGAGTAACTTCCCCAGCGTTCCGGCCACCAGTGTGAGCCGCACCTTTAGGTCTCCGCGGCGGTGCGGTCGCGGAAGAAGGCGCGCGCTTCCTCCAGTCCGTCAGCGCGGCAGAACACTAACAACTGATCGCCCCCGCGAATTTCATCGTCACCATGGGGAATCAGCACTTCAGTATCGCGCAGCACGGCGCCGACAATGGCGAACACAGGAGCTTCGAGTTGCGCGAGTGGGGTGGAAGGAAATCCTGCCGGCACCTCGAGGCGCACCAGGCGAATCTCGCCATGCTCGAACTCGGCAAGCACGTCGCGGTCGGTGCGGTTGGCGCGGCGCACCACCGTGGAAATGGCGGCACCGAGCGCGCTGCGCACGACGTCGATCCCGACCGCCTCAAAAAGTTTCTCGTTGGCGTGGTGGTCGGCCCGCGTGATGATGCGTTGCACTCCTAGCCGTTTGGCGATGAGCGAGACCAGCAGATTCTTTTCATCATTGCTGGTGACGGCGATCAGCACCGGGCTGTCGTCAATGCGTTCCTCCCGGAGCAATTCGATGTCCGTGCCGTCGCCGTGGACCACCAAGGACTTGAGCTTGGGCGCGATTTCATTGGCGCGGTCTTCGTTGGCTTCGATGAGCGTCACCGCCCAGCCAGCTTCCTCGAGCCCGCTCGCCACCGCGTAACCCACCACTCCGCCGCCCACGACCGTGGCGCGTCGCGCATCGCCGCTGGAGCCGCGAGATTCCAGGTATTGGGTGAGGAAACGGTTCATACCCGCCAAATTCCCCATGGCCGTGACCTTGTCGCCCGCTTCGAACACCGTGTCGCCGTTCGGAATGAATGACTCTTCTCCGCGTTGGCCCATGACCAGGACCACGCCTTTGGGCAGCCCGACATCCTTGAGTGGGCCGGAGCTGAGCTTGGCTCCGGGGTCCACGCGCTTCTTCACCAGCCGGATGCGCCCGCCTTCGAAGGCCTCCGCGTCCAGGGCGCCGGGCACCATGACGATCTTCAAGATCTCCCGGGAGAGGCGCGCGGCCGGCAAGATCACGGAGTCGATTCCTAGCGAACGCGCGAGCGAAAGGGCGTCTGCCTCGTTGGTCTGCGCGGTGTGGCTGCGCAGGAAGCAAGTCACCTGCGTCGCGCCCAGACGCTTGGCCTCGGCTCCCGCAACCAGGTTGCGCTCATCCACGGCGGTGCAGGCCACGAAGAGGGCGGCGCGTGCCACTCCGGCCGCTTGGAGTGCCTCTGCGGAAGTGGTGCTGCCGTGGACTACCTGCACGTCCAGCCGGTCCAAGTTGGAATCGCGCGCGTCCTCGGGAATGAGGACGGTCACCTCATGATCGGCCATCAGCGCCTCCGCAAGGCGGAAGGCGACGTGGTCTTCGCCACCGATGCAGATGCGCATCGGGGCAAATCATAGAGATCCGCCCCCCGCAAAGGGAACATCGGCGCGGATTCCTAGAAGTTGCGCCGGTTGCCCGCTTCCAGCTTCTTGAGGTTGTTGGTGGCGTCCCTCAGGGCCACGCTGATCCGCTCCTGATCCGCAGCGTCCAGTCCGCCCGCGTCCAACATCTGCTGCGCGCGCTCCTTGGCGCGCCGGTAGAGGCCGAGCGCGAGCTCGTCCTCGTTCTTCAGGTAGTAGTGGTGGATGACCGCGTAATCATTCATCACCTGCGGGTCATCCGGCAACAACTCGTAGGAGCGCTGGTACGCCGCCCGCGCGGCTTCGACGTCGCCGGCTTCGCGATGGAAGAAGGCGAGGTTCTGCCAGGCGAAACCGTCGTCCGAGTTCACCTGCACCACGCAGACCATGATCGCCGCGGCCTCAGCGGCTTGCCCGAAGCCGTAGGCGCGACCTGCAAGCCAAGTCAGGCGCTCCGACATGGCGGCGCCGCGATCGTCGCCCTGGCGCAAGGAGCCGGCGTAGGCCGTGGCACGCGCGCGCAGATAGGCGGCCCAGAATCGCGAAGCCTCCGCGAAGTGTGCATCCGCAGTTTCCCCCTCGCCTGCAGAGACCAACTCTTGCGCGCGCCGCATTGCGCCGTCGCCCAGGTAGAAATTGGCGTCTACGAAGCCCGGGTTCACCTCGAGCACGCGTTGCATGTCGGCGCGCAATCCTTCCCATCCGATCGGATTTGCCGCCCAATGCGCCAGTCCGCGGAACCACACCGCATCCACGCTCTCTGGCTCTTTCTCGAGATAGGCAGTCAGCGGGGCGACTGCGTCAGCGCCCAGCCAGGCATGCAAGGTGGGCAGATCCACTCCCTTCGGCTCGCGGCGCACAGCCTCCGACCAGAGTTGCACGGCCTCAGCGCGGAGCCCGGCATCAGTCGCACCGCGTTGCGCCCACAGCGTGACCTTCAATTCGGCGAGGCGGAGGCACGGAGCGGCCAACTTCGGCCCTTTGCCCATCGCGAGTTTGAAGGAGGACTCCGCCTCCGCGTAGCGCGCGGCTTCGTCCTCAGCCTTGCCCACTTGCGCGGCCTTGCGCGCTTGCGCCATGAGCACTCTCCCGCGCTGCAGGAGCAGACGCACGGAATCCCGTTGCGCCTTCAGTCCGTCATCGGCGACGCTCAGCGCTTGTCCCAGATCATTTGCATTCAGCAGGCATTCCGACCACTGCTCCCAAGGTTCGTCGCTCGCGCCCTTGAGTTGCGTGGCTGCGCTGAAGACGTCGGCCACCTCGTACCAGGCGTCTACCGCAGCCAGTCCCGCCAGTTCCGGATCGCCTGCGGCGAGCCGTGCCTCGGTCCAACGCATCATCCAAACGCCGTACTGCGTGCGCGCGCGCGCATCCTCGCTGGTGTCGGCGCCCGCGCCCTTGAGGGTGGCCACGGCGGCCTCGAAGCGCCCGGTTTCGGCGTATTTCGCGGCCGTGGCCAGCGCCTTCTCGAGCGCGGGATCCTGCGGCGCGGCGAGCGCGCACAGGGCCAGGAACAGTTGCATCGGAATCATGGTTCAGGGTTCAAGGTTCGCGTCGCACTTCGGCCAGACGGGTGCGCAGCAGCGCCACTCCGTTCCGTCGCGCGAACGGGTAGTGCTGAATGCTTTCGTCCAAGTATTCCTGCACCCGGTCGGTCTGGTGCCGCCGGATCAATTGGAGGTAGGCCAGGTTCTCCCAGGCGTCGCCGACGGCTTCGTCCACGTAGCGATGTTCCGTCAAGGGAACATCGGCAGGGAACTCGGCCAGTTGTTGGCTGCCCAACGCAATGGACCTATGCAACTCCCGTTCCGCAAGCTCCCAGTGCTCGTCGAGGTAATACACCGCGATCAGGGCGCGGTCGTTCACGATGCGCGCGTCCTCCGGCGCGAGTTCCACTGCGCGCGAGTACGCCAACCAGGATTCCTCGAAGTGATCCTGCGCTGCCGGGTCGCCTTGCTCCTGGGCAGCCACCCCCAATTCCCGCAGGAAAAAACCTAAGTTGTTCATCCAGTCGCCGTTCGCATCGTGCGCCGCGCAGATGCGGCGCAAGAAGGCGGCCGCATCCGCAACCCGGCCGGAGCGGAACAGATCGGCGGCCACCGCGTCCACTGCTAGCCGCAAGCTGTCGGGGTCGGGAGCGGCTTCCAGTCTTTCGGGGGCGGCTTCAAGAGCTGCGGCCACGGCTTCCGCCGCCTCAGCCAGCCGACCGTCGTCGCGATACAGCCAGGCGCGTTGCACGCGGAGCAGATGTCGCCATTCTTCACAACTACCGGCGAAACTCGGCTCCAAGCTCTGCGCCAGCGTGAACGCTTCTTCCGCGCGATCGAGGACTTCGGCCGACTTGAGTACGTCCATGGCGCGGCGCGTCTCCTGCCCTTGAAAGAACAGCGCTTCGCCCAGGTACCACGCCAGGCGAGGATCCTCCGGGCGCGCTTCTCGCACGCGCTCGAGCGTGCCGATCTGCAGATTTCTTTCATGACTCCCGAGGCCGCGGAGCCGGCCGTAGATCTCGTCGCCCGCGAGTCCGCTCGACAATCCACGCGCTGCCGCATCGGCGGCGGCTTCGAACAAATTCTGCCAAGCGTAAAGATCGTAAAGCGGTAACCAGGCCGCGGCTTCACCGGCTTTGGCGGCACTCTCGAGTGCTTGTACGCCGGTGGAAGCTGCGGCCGGAACGCCACCGCCAGCGTTGACTCGCTCGGCTGTCCACGCGAGCGCGGAGCGTCCGACCTCAAGGAGATCCGGGACGCGCCAGTCCTCATGTCGCAGGCTTGCGCTCCAGGTCTGGAGCGCTTCCTTCCACGCTGCTTCGCCCTGTCCTTCCAGCCGCAAGGCCCGCGCCAATCCGAGCCGCGCTTCGCGGTCTTGCGGATTCAGAGTCAGAGCCTCGCGGAAGGACACTTCCGCGTCTTGAGGCAGTTGCCCGAGGGTGCGACCCGCGGCAAGCGCTTCTTCGAAGAGATCGAGTGTGGTCTGCCCGTAGAGCATCCAGAAGGCGGGGTCCGTGCGGTAAGTGCCGACCGCCTCGTCCATGCGCGCGAGGGTCGCGCCCAAACCGAAGGAACGCATGGCCCGAAACTCCTCAAGCGTGGGAGTTTGGGCGCCGAGCGCCATGCTCTGAGTAGCGTTTCCTGCGTTCTGAGAGTCCGGAGTGCCCTGGCAGGAGGCACTGGAGAACGCGAGAATCCACGCCCAGCCGATGACCCCAGAAAAAAGGCTGCGGAAACCGACCCTCATCTGCGTCATTATAGACCCTAGGCATGTCCGTTCCGCGATCCCGCACCACCGCGCACATTCTCTTGCAGCTCATCTGTGGAGCTCTGCTCGCGCTCCTCTTGCTGCCGGGCGCCACCTGCAGCACCGGGAACCCGAACGTGATCTTCGATCCTGACAATCCGGGAGGCGGTGGTGGCGGGGGAGAACCGCCCCCTCCTCCCAAGGCAGACGGCCCTGCGGCCGCTCCGAGTGCCGGCGCGCTCTCCCTGGATGGCGATCCTCGACTGCTGGCCATGGCGCCACGCTCCGGTTCCACGGGCATCGACGTGCAAGCGGTGATCGGCCTCTGGTTTCGTGAGAGTCTGCAGCCCAGTTCCGTCACGGCCCAGAGCCTCGTGCTCCGGCCGGCGGGCGTAGGCAACGTCATCCAATCGGCGTACCAGAGCGTTTGGCTCGCAGGGAACCGTTGTCTCATCGTTCAGCCCAGCGCGCCTCTGATTCCGAATACTCTCTACGAACTCGTCGCCAGCGACGAGATCTTCGATCTGGACGGCAAGCGTCTCCAACTCCCCGCGAACGGAGTCCTCGGAACCTTCCGCACCTCGTCCCAGGTTTCCGGCCTGGCCCCGCGCGTGCTCGGATCCTTCCCGCCCGCGGGCACCATCAATCAACCGAACGATCATTCGGCACTCGTGGTGTTCTCCAAGCCCATGAACTTCACGGGCATCTCGGGTGCGGTGCATCTGCGCAATCTCACCGCGAGCACGCTCGCGGACTTCGACACCTCCGGCGCCGAAGCCTTCCGCCACGCCAGCAATCGCGTCTTCGAGTTTCCGCACCGCAGCGATGCCTCGGATCTCTACGCCGACGTCCGGCTTGTGGTGGACGCCACCTTGACCGACCTCGAGTTCTTCCCGCGTCCGCTCGCGTCGGCTCACTATGCCACCTGGCGCACGCTTGGTTTCGCGCGTCCCACTGCGGTCCTGCCCTTTGATGCGGATCCGGCAGATCCCTTCGCTCCGGCCGTCAACGGCGAGAACTACGACGATTTCCTGGTGGACGTACTCACAGGAGTCAGTTCCAAGTCCGACGATTTCCTCACTCTCGTCGCGCATCAAGTCAGCGGCGTCCTGTCCGCGCGCGACGTTCGCTTGGCCGGAGGCGGTGCGCCGCGTTTTCATCTTGAGCTTTCGGACACAAAGGGCGATCCGCTCTTCCCCTCCGGATCCCAAGTGACGCTGGCTTCCTTCGTGCGCCGCGGCGGCTTAAGGAGCACCTTCCAAGTAGCGCGCGATCAACTCGGAGAGCCGGCCCCGATACCCGTGGACTCCACGCCGCCGTTACTCGCCGCGTTTGGCCCGCCCGCAGGAACCTTCGGCAGCCAGTTCTTGACGGATGCCCCGGAACTGCGCCCCTATGGTCGCGCCACGGAGGCCGTCGGGCGCGTGCGTGTGCGATTCCCGCCGGGCGGTGCCTCCATGACCCGCGACATCTTCGCGCCGCCTACCAGCGGATTCTTCGCTGGTCCTGCCTTCAACCCGGGCGTCGTCGGAGCCGGACCATTCCCCTTCGATCTCACGCTCACCGACGTCTCCGGCAACGCGGCGCCCGGCGCCATTCCCGCAACCGCTACCTTCCGCGGCTTCGTGGGACCCATTCCCTTGATCACGGGAAGCGTCAAGGTCTCCACCTACGACCTCACCACTCTCGCGCCGCTCACGAACGTGAGCGTGTTCATCGAGAGCCTCGGCGGGGGAGCGGAAGCCTCGGGCCTGACGGGCTCGGATGGTTCCATTACCTTCACCGCGCGCACGGGCGTCCAAACCGTCACGGCATTCGCCGAAGGCCGCCAAGCCATCACCGTGCTGGGAGTGGCCAGCACCGAACTCTCGCTGCCGCTGCCGTCGAATAGTGAAACGTTTGCCAATCCCTCGCCGAGCGTGATCGGCGTGACCACGGGCCTGCTCACGGTCTCCGGCAGTTTGCTCGCTCAGGCCGACGGCCTCGACGAAGCGGATCTGGTGCAGACCGTGGACCTGGATCAATTCTTCGGCCCGGGCCTGCTTGCGCGCTTGCAGCGTCCTGGTTGGTACGCCGCCTTCCACGAGGTTCAGCCTTTCCCTGCTGCCGGCTCCTATTTCCGCTTCTATGCAGTGGAGCCTTCGGTGATCGTGGAACCTTCCTCCGGAGGAAGCGTGCTCTCTCCGTTGTTCCCGCTTTCCGAGAGCAGCAACCAAGTCTTCGCGGCCACGGACTTCCAATACCCCATGAGTGTGACCTTGGGAACCGGATTCAACCTGCCCACGGCTTCCGCAGGGGCCATGGCTTTCGCCAAGATTCCTGGTCTGGATCACCTCGCTGCGATCGGCGCGGGTTCGATCACCGGCACCAGCGGCGCCGCCGAAGTAGAACTCCTTCTGCATGCAGCAGCAGTGGAAGAAGGCGCATCCGGATCCGACGTGCTGATTCAAGTGCACGCCGTGGACAACCAAGGCGACTTCGGGCTCGCGCGCGCCGTTGCGCCCTTGAGCGCGACTCCCGCCGCCGTTCCC
>CAZCXL010000077.1:0-9717 GCA_964502625.1 uncultured Planctomycetales bacterium
GAGCAGCGAGATGCCATTCGCGATCGTGAACGGCGGACCGCCGTTCAGCGCGAGGAACTCCTGCCCATCGAGCTCAAAACTCACGGTCATGACCTGACCCACGCGATCGGGCACGGCGCTTCCGTAACGGCTCACGCTCTTGATTCGTGAATTCGGAAAGATGGATACGTAGAACTTTGCTACAGCCTCCGCCTGGTCGTCGAAGGACAGGAACGTCGTGATCCTGGGCATGATCGAATCAGTCTACGCGGCTCCGAATCCCGGCTTCTGGTCGCCGTTATGCTGACCGAGGTGACGAATCCGCGGCAGCCAGCATCCGCAAAGAGCGCGGAGATGCTCTCGCCCGCCTTCGCCACGGACGGACCGCCCGCCTTCGAGTTGAAGTTTCTGATTTCCGCAGAGACGGCCGCGGCGGTGGAAGTTTGGGCCGAAGCCCACCTCAGCCGTGACACGCACGGCGATCCTGCGCTGAAGGGTAGTTACGAAATCTCCACCCTGTACCTCGACACGCCGCGTTTCGACGTCTTTCACGACGCCAAGGAACTCGACGGAGTCAAGTTGCGCCTGCGCTGCTACGGGAACGGCAGTCCGGTGTTCCTGGAGCGCAAGCGAAGACGCGCCGACCGGGTGCAGAAGTGGCGGACTCCAGTGGAGTCGAAAGATCTGCGGCACCTTGCTCAAGGCAGCGATACGGCAGATTGGTCTGGCAGCGGGTTTCAAGATGAAGTCGAGGCGCGCGAATACCGGCCCGTCTGTCTGCTCACCTATCTGCGCGCAGCATTCTTTCATCCTTCCGACGTAGGCCATCTGCGCCTGACGCTGGACCGCGCGATTCGCTGCGCCGCTGCCAGCGACTGGTCCGCCAGCGTCGTACCAGAAGCCGGATCGTGTGCGATTTCCGAAGATCTCGTGATCTGTGAACTGAAATTCCGGGAGGCCATGCCGCAATCCTTCAAACAACTCATCGCCGAGCTTGGCCTCACTCCAGGCCGCTTCTCGAAATATCGCCGAGCCTGTCGCGCGCTCGGCCTCGTTTCTGAGCGGGAGGCAACCGATGCCTGAGTGGCTCCAAGACGCCTCCCAGTCGTCCACGAACTCACTTCCGGTAGAGGCCGCGGCCTTTCGGCTGCTCGTCTCCGTGCTTACCGGACTGGCGATCGCCTGGGTTTATCGCCGCTGCGTAATCCGCTCGGCCGTCGCCACCGAAACCTTCGGCACGGCGCTCATCTTGCTCAGCGCGCTCGTGGCCATGACCGCGATGGTCATTGACAACAACGTCGCCCGCGCCTTCAGCCTAGTCGGCGCGCTAGCCATCGTGCGCTTTCGCACCGTGGTCGAAGACACCCGCGACACAGCCTTCGTGATTTTCTCCGTCGTTGCAGGCATGGCCGCGGGCGTGGGCAATTGGGGGCTCTGCGTCGTGGGCGTGCCGATCGTGGGCGCAGTGGCGCTGGCGCGGGCCGGAGCAGCCCGGCGGGCAGCGGCGAGCACCGCGAACCTGGATCATGGCACGTCGCAATCACTCATCGTGCGCATTGGAGTCGGCGATGACCCCAAGCAGATGCTCGAGCCGGTCATGCGCGGCCATTTGAAGGACATCCGACTCATGCGCACGACGACGGTCAGGCAGGGAGCGGCGCTGGAACTCACCTACGCCGTGCAGCTGCGCGCCGGAAGCGCGACGATTCCACTCGTGCGTGAATTGAACTTGGTGAAAGGAGTGCAACATGTCGAAATGGGCGAGGCTTAGCGCGTTCACCGCCGCCACGCTCCTCCTCGCCTCAAGCGCGAGCCGCGGGCAGTCCGCGCCGGACAAGGCCGGAGAGAGCGATAAGTTTTTTCGCAGTGGATCCATTCCCGAACTCGTCATCGAACTCGACGACGACGCCTGCGAGGCTTTGCGTGCGGACGCGCGCAAGTACGTCATGGGAAAACTGCGCGAGAAACCGCGCACGGAATATGAGGAAGTGAGTTTCAAACTCAAGGGCGCCGCCGGTTCCTTCCGCGAGTTCGACGATCTGCCGTCCTTCACCGTGCGGATGGATCGGGGAGATCAAGACCAGAGATTCCACGGTCTGCGCAAGTTTCACCTCAACAAATCGCCTCAGGATGAAACCTATCTCCAAGAACTCCTCGGCTCCGACATCTTCAACGCCGCGGGCATCCTGACTCCGCGTGTCACCCACGCCCGCGTCTGGATCAATCAGCGAGACATGGGCCTCTACGTCGTCAAGGAGGGCTTCGATCCTTTATTCATCAAACGAGGCTTCAGTGACTCCAGTGGCAATCTCTACGACGGCGGCTTTTGCCAAGACGTGGACGCGGAACTTGAAAAGGACGAAGGCAGCGGCCCGGACGACCGTTCCGACCTCCGCAATCTCCTTGAGATCAGCACGGAGCCCGATCTTGTCAGGCGTTGGGAACGCCTCACTGAAGTGGTGGACGTGGAATCGTTCCTCACTTTCATGGCGATCGAGCAGATGCTGGGCCACTGGGATGGATACTGCCTGAACCGCAATAACTATCGCCTCTACTTCGACCCGTCCACGAGGAAGGCGTATTTCCTCCCCCACGGGATGGATCAACTCTTCCAGGACGCCGAAGCCTCGGTCCTCGACAACCCGCCCGCGCTCGTGGCGATCGCCATCATGCAGAATCCCGCATGGCGCGCGGCCTACCGCAAGCGCATCTCCGATTTGTTGCCGCTCTTCGATGCAGACAAACTCAAGAAGCGGGTGGAGCAAGTCACCAAGCGGCTGCAGCCTGTGCTGGAAGACTTCGACAAGGACGTGGCCAACGCGCAAAAGGCGGCCGCAAATGAGTTGAAGAGCCGGTTGGAGGCGCGCGAACGGAGTCTGAAGGAGCAGCAGGGTCAGGAGGATCCGAAGCCGTTGGTGTTTCGCTCAGGCCGACCGGAGCCGCTGCTGAAGTGGCGCCCCAACTCGGAGTGCGAAGACGCATCCTTGACTCAGGAGAAGGACAGCGGTGTCCAGGTGATGACGATTGCCGCGGGGAAAAGCGGCCGCTGCATCGCCTCCTGGCGCAAAGGCGTGCTCTTGCAGCGCGGGAAGTATCGCTTCCGCGCGATCATGCGCATCAAAGACGTCGTTACGCTGGCCGACGACAGGCGCGCGCCCGGAGTCGGAGCAGGCTTGAGGTTGGCCAACGGAACGCGCGAAGCTGCCTTGGTCGGCTCGACCACTTTCAAGACCATCGACTTCGAGTTCGAAATCACGGAGGAAGCCGCGGACGTCGAACTCGTGATTGAGTTGCGGGCAAGCGGCGGGTCCCTCGCGATCAAGACAGATTCACTCACGTTGACGAAGCTCGAGTCCTAGTTGCGAAAGAATGCACGGCTTCCTCCCCTGCCTACTGGTTCTGCCATTGTCGGCGCAGACTCAGTCCAGCCAAAACCCTGTGGAGATGGCAGAGGTGCAGCGGTTCGTTGCCGCCCGCTTCGGCGCACCATCGACCAACGAGCCTCGATCTGCAGGCCTAGTGATCGCGTTCAATAACGGCGCGGTGGAGCAGAACATCTATCGCGGCAAGCAGCTGAAGATCGGAGATCAGGAATTCACGCGCGGCCTTGCCTGCCATGCGGCGAGCAAGATTCAGGTTCGATTGCCCAGCCCAGGAAAAACCTTCTTCAGCAAGATCGGCCTCGATCACAACGAGCAGACGCACTCGGGACAAGGGAGCATCAACTTTTCCGTGCGCTGCAACGGAAGTCAGGCATTTGCCTCCGGCATCTTTCGCGTCACGACGCCGGCCGAAGCGATCGAGGTCGGACTGCAGGGCGCGCTCGAATTCACGCTCGAAGTAGGCGACGCCGGTGACGGGATCGGGTGGGACCAGGCTGACTGGGCCGACGCGCAGGTCGAGCTAAAGGACGGCACTCTCATTGGGATCGGTGACTTACCGATCCACGAACTCGAAGAGGGTCTGTTCTGCTCAGATCCGCCTTTCTCTTTCGAATACGACGGGAAATCGTCTTCCGACTTCCTGGAATCGTGGCCCGTTTCACGTTCCTCACGGGCTCTCGATGACCAGCGAACGTCCCACACTGTCATCTATTCCGAGCCTTCAGGTCCCTTGCAGATCCGCTGCGAAATCGTCGTCTACCACGACTACCCGTCGGTGGAGTGGACGCTGCACTTCAAGAACACCGGCGAGACCGACACGCCCATCCTGCAGAACATTCAATCGCTTGATCTCCGGTGGCAACGCGAGCGCGACAGTGAATTCTTGCTCCACCACAACGTCGGCTCCCCTGCCGACGGCACGGATTACTCGGCGCAGGTCTCGGTGCTGAGCGGCGCAATGAGCAAGCGCTTCGGCGCGGCAGGCGGCCGCTCTACCAACGCGCATCTGTCCTACTTCAATCTCGAGCGGAGTCCTGAAGACGGGCTCATCGCCGTCGTCGGTTGGCCAGGACAATGGGCGGCCACCTTCACACGCGACGTGGATTTGGGAATCCGTGTCGCTGCCGGTCAGGAATGGACCCATTTCATTCTGCTCCCCCACGAAGAGATTCGCACACCGCTCTCCGTGCTCCAGTTCTGGCACGGCGGTGATTGGATCCGCGCGCAAAACGTCTGGCGCCGCTGGATGATCGCGCACAACGTTCCCCGACCCGGAGGCAAATTGCCGCAGCCCATGTTGCTCGCCTACAGCGGAGGCGCCTATGAGGAAATGTATCGGGCCACCGAAGAAACTCAACTCATGTGGTTCAATCGCTATCTCGAAGAGAAGATCCCCCTCGACTATTGGTGGATGGATGCCGGTTGGTACCGCTGTGATCCCGTCGGCTGGCCGAAGGTGGGGACCTGGGAAGTGGACACGCAGCGGTTTCCGCGTGGCCTCAGACCCATCACGGACTACGTTCACGCGCACGGAATGAAAACTCTGTTGTGGTTCGAGCCCGAGCGCGTTGCTGAGGGGACCTGGCTGGCGGACAACAAGGCCGAGTGGATTCTTGGCGGCAGCCGAGGCGGGATCCTCGACTTCGGCAATCCCGAAGCGCTGCAATGGATCACGGACCGCGTGGACACTGTGCTGACCCATGAAGGAATTGATCTCTATCGGCAAGACTTCAACACCGATCCTCTGGGTGCTTGGCGAGCAGCCGATGCTCAAGATCGCCAAGGCATCACCGAGATCCGCCACGTCACCAATCTGCTGGCTTATTGGGATGAGTTGCAGCGCCGGCACCCGAACATGCTCATGGATGAATGTGCCTCCGGAGGACGTCGCAACGACTTGGAGATGATGAGACGCGCCGTGCCTATGTGGCGCAGTGACCGAACCATGGAGCCCAATGGCCAGCAGTCCATGACCCACGGCATCTCGATGTGGATTCCTTTCTTTGGAACCGGCACGGTCGCCTGGGGTGATGCGGCCTATTTCATCACCGGAAATTCTCCCATCGAGCCCTACGGGTTTTGGAGCAGTGCTTGCCCGAGCCTGAATCTGCTGTTTGACGTCCGCGAAAGACACCTAGATTACGACAAGATTCGCGAACTCACGGCGCAGTGGCGCGAAGTGATGCCGTATTACTACGGAGACTATTACCCCCTCTCCACCTCCAGTCTCGATCCGGGCGATTGGATGGCTTGGCAGTTTGATCGGCCGGAACCGGGCGACGGCATCGTGCAAGTGTTCCGTCGCAGCCAGAGCATCTACGAAGCGGCTCGCCTACCACTGCGCGGCTTGAGCGCCGAGGCGAACTACGAGATCACCCGGATCGGTAAAGTCGGACAGGCGCAATTCTCTGGGAAAGAATTGCTGGAGAAAGGCCTCCCGGTTTCTCTCGACGAGCGCCCCAGCGCAGCCATCTTCCGCTATCGTCTCGTGCAGAACTGAGCGCGCTCAGCGGACCCCAAAGGGGCTGGGCGCGCAGCATTGAAGAGCCCCACTCCCCTGCTCCGCATCCGCAGAGCAGCGCGCAGAGCAGCAGGCCGAGACGCATGCACCTCAGCCTAGGGCGCGAGCGCGCCATCGGCTAGAGCGCCTACCCTGGAGTGGTGCTGCTCTCCGCCCTCCTTCTCACTCTCAGTCAGGAGCCTGCGCGCTTCGAAAGCTCCGAGCACGGTTTCACGCTGACGGCGCCCTCCCCGACCTGGAGCATCGGGGAGTTTCCTTTAGAGGGAGCATTGCTGCGCATCATCGTGCAACCTCCGATGGCGGACCTCCAGTCCAGTGGTGGATCAGGCTCGGCGCAGATGAGCCTCATCGTCACTCGTGCCACTGAAGGCGCACAATCGATGCGGGATGGTTTCCATGCGCAGCTTGAGGCCGTCCCCGAGGCGAAGGACGCCACGAAGCGCGACCTGTTGATCGGCGGTGAGAGCGCTCCCGGCATCTCGGTCGCGTACACCGAGGGAGGCACGGTGTACGTGCTGCAGCAGTACTTCCTGGTCGCGCACAACCGCTTATTCCGCTTCCAAGTCCACGCGCCGGAAACCCATTGGCAGGAGTTCGAGCCGCTGTTTGAGAAGGCGATGCAAGGGTTTGGGCTCATCGCTCTCGCCCCCGAGGCTGCGGAGGCAGACGCGCTGCAAGCACTGGCTCAGCGTTGCGGCAGCGAAATCTCCTGGGCCGCGGATTGGGAAGCCGCCTCGGCACGCGCGCGCAAGGAACGCAAACTGGTGCTCGTCGGCATTCAGGCCTATCCCGGATTCGACATGGGCGATCTGCTCGCCACGGGACCCTTCATGGACCCGGACGTGGTCGGGCTCGTCGAAACGCGCTTCGTCGCGCTGCGCTTCCGCGCGGGCATGAAGGCGCCGTTCACTGCGCACGAGAAGTACGGCATGTCCCCGAGCGCGTTCGGACTCGCGCTCATGCTCTTCACGCCGGACGGTGACCTCGTGGGCGAAACTTTTTCGTCGGATGCGCTGATTCTCGCGCGCTTCCTCCGCGATGCCTTGCATGGCCACACCCTCCTTGCCGGACCGCCGACCATGCCGAAGGATCGTTCTGAGAGCGCATCGCTCGCGGAGATCGCGTGGTTGCAGCGCTGCGGGGAGCTGGAGGCGGCTGCGCAAAAAATCGAAGGTGCCACCACGCGTGGCGCAGATCTGCTCGCCGTACATCTGGCGCGTGCTGAACAGCAGCGACTGTTGCTGCACGGCCCCGAGGCGCTGCAGGAACTCGCTGCCGCAGCCACGCTGGCGGCGCAGCAGCCGGCCCGGCTTGCGGAAATCGAAGAGAGCCGCGCGATCGTACTCACGGGCTTGGGCCGGGTGATCGAAGCCTCGGCCGCGCTCCACCGCGCGGCAGAACTCGCGCCTGCCACGCCGCGTGCGCGCATGTGGGCTGGAATCTTGGCGTTGCAGGCCAAAGATCTGGACACGGCCAAACAACTCTGGAGCGCACTGGCGCGCGAGCATCCGGAGGATCGTTGGGCGTGGTGGGCTGCAGGTTTTCTGACGCATCCTCTGCTCGACGCGTTGTCGGGACTCTCACTCGGTTGGACTCCTGAATCGGATTTCGCACTCGCCTTCGAGGCCGAGCCGGCGCCTCTGCCGCGCGCGCGCGCGGAGCAAGCGCACGCCGAGGCGCGCGCGTGGCTGCTCGCCGAGCAGCGCGCCGACGGCTCCTGGCCAAGCCCGGCGGAAATCGGACAAACCGAGGAAGAGCGCGCGCGCAACCGCTTTCTGCAGGCGAATGCCGCTCTCGGCGGTTGGGCTCTGCTGAAGACGGACCGCTCCGCCGCAGAACGCGCGCTGGAATTCCTACTCACCACACTGGAGCGCGAACGCGCGCGCGACGACTCCGAGAAGAAGCCCGAATTCATGGACTACACCGTGTGGTCCGCGGCCTACGTGCTCCACTTTCTGGCCGAGGCGCTCGACGCGAAATTGGGCGACGCCGAACGCGTGCGCGCGGGCTTGGCCCAGAGCGTGGAAATGCTCGCCGAGCGGCAGAAGGCCAACGGTGGTTGGTCGTACTACCTATCTCCCACCCTGTCCGGATCGGCCAAGCCATCGGGTCAGGCGATCAGTTTCACGACCGCCACCGTGGTGCTCGCCCTGCAACGCGCCGCCGCAAGTGAGGTGGCGCTGCCCAGCGGAATGCTGGATGCCGGGCTGCGCTCCTTGGAGCAGATGCGCGAGTCCAGCGGAGTCTTCTCCTACTTCTTGGAGGCCGACGGCAGCCAAGCGCGCCGCACCGGCATTCCCGGCGCCGCGGGCCGCGGCCCGATGTGCTGTCTTCCGCTCGTGCAAGCCCAGCGCGAAGACCTGGACGCGCTGCGCATCCGGCTGAAGCTGTTCACCGAGAACTTGCCGGAACTTGCGCGTGAGCAAGGCAAGGTGCTGATGCACGCCGGAGCAGACACACAAGGCTCGCACTATCTGCTCTACGACTACGCGATGACTGCACTAGCCCTGCGCGCGTTGCCGGCGGCGGAACAGAAGTCCTTGCGCGCTCCGGTGTTGGACGTCCTACTTGCGGCGCGTTGCGCGGACGGTTCCTACGTGGACAATCCGCAGATCGGGCGGCACGCGGGAACGGCGCTGGCGCTCTTGGCATTCGACGCTTTGGAAGTGCCGCTTCCTCGCTGATTAGAGCCGGAACAAGATCACAACCAAGCCAACGAGCAGAAGCGCTGAACCCACGCGCGCCAAGGCGAGGCGCCACGGCAGATGCCGCAGTGTTTCGGCGTCTTGAGCGGTGCTGAAAGTGGAAATGCGATGCAATTGTTTCTCCTGGGTCGCCACCATTACGCAGCCCCTGGGTGAGGCGTAGGAGAATTTGGCGCGGACTTTCTCGCTTAACGGCGTTCAGACCGCCCGGAGCAGGCGCGGGCGCACCGCCAAGAAGAACACCACGAGGCCGACTCCCATCCACGCGCAACCCAGCAAACTGGCGCTTCGCACCGCGGGATCGAAGAAGGTGGCGCCCAAGCCGACCGCGGCTCCCACCAAGAACACCAGTGCAGACACGCGCGCGCCAATACTCGCCGCGCTAGCCAAGCGCAGCAATCCGGCGGCGGCGATCATGTGGAAGATCCAGTCCACGAAGACCACGCCGGTGGTGAGTTGATCGAGCGAGTCAGAGCCCGCGGCCCACAGCATGGCGATGGCCAGCGCAGCTTGCACCAAGATCGCGAGGCTCGGCACACCACGGCGCGCATCCAGTTGCGCGAGGCGCTTGGGAAACAGGCCATCGCGCGCGAGCGCAAAGTAGGCGCGGGGTGCGGTGAGCACTTGCGAGTTCGCAATTCCGAAAGCGCTGATGCACAGAGCGAGCGCAGCCGCGCGCCCGATGGTGGGAAACACGCGCGCTACGGCGTCGGCGGCGACGGAGGGCGAGCGCGCCACGTCCGCCGCAGGCAGGAGTTGGAAGTACGCGAGGTTCGCGGCCAAATATCCGCAGATCACGATGCCGACGCCGATCAAGATGGAGATCGGAATCGTGCGCTTGGGATTGCGCACCTCACCGCCTACCCAAGTGAGTTGGTGGAAGCCGCCATAGGAGAAGAGGGTGAACGCCAATCCGGCCAGCCAAGGCGTGCTCGACGCCGGCATTTCTGCGGGCACGCCCAAGACCGGATCGAGCGGACGCAGCAGCACCCACAGCGCGAGCAAGCCGAGCAGCGCGAGCAGACCCACTTTCACCGCGGAGGTGAGGGTCTGGATCCATGCGCCGGGTTTCACTCCAATCAAATTGGCCCCGGCAAATCCGGATACCGGCTTGATGCTCCCCGCTGCG
>CAZCXL010000078.1:0-9566 GCA_964502625.1 uncultured Planctomycetales bacterium
CGGGCCTCCTTAAGTACCCCATAATATCCGTCAACGAGGCAGATACCAAACACCTCTTCGACAATCGATATGGCACGGGTCAAAGCACCCTCGACGGCATCACCCGAGCCACCAACCTCTTGTGGGCAGGGCGCAAGGTGGTGGTGGCGCGTCGGGAACTCGTCGAGATCGGCGGTTCTTACCGCATGCCGGAAGTGGTGGCCGCCGCAGGGGCGGAAATGATCGCGGTCGGCACCACCAATCGCGTGCACCTCAAGGACTTCGAGCAAGCGCTCGACGATCCGGCAGTCGCCTGTTTGCTCAAGGTGCATCCGAGCAACTTCAGCATCGAAGGCTTCACCGGTGAGCCCGCGCTCGAGGAATTGACGGCAGCTTGCCGCGCGCGCGGCCTGCCCTTGGTTTACGACTTGGGCTCAGGCGTGCTGGTGGGCGCCGACTGGCCCGCGCTGGCGGGGGAGCCGACCGTCGTGGACGCGCTCACCCGCGGCTGCGATCTGGTGACCTTCAGTGGTGACAAACTGCTCGGCGGACCGCAGGCGGGATTGATCGTGGGCGCCAAGCCGCTTGTCGAACGTCTGCGTCGCGACATGCTCACGCGTTGTCTGCGCCTGGACAAAACGATCCTTGCCGCGCTCGAAGCCGTGCTTTCGCTGCACGCGCTCGGCTCCGAAGCCGCCGTGCGCCGCATTCCTTCCCTCACGCGCTTGGCCGCCGACGTGACGCAACTGCGCCCTCGCGCCGAAGCCCTGGCCGCCGCTTTGGACGGCCGCCGTGCCGGCTGGAGCGCGCGCGCGACGGCTTGTGAGAGCCGCGTTGGCAGCGGCGCTTCACCCACCGCGGGGATTCCGTCCTGGGGAGTGCAACTCACCGCTCAGGCTGTCGCCGGCGAAGTGTTGGCGGCGCAACTTCGTGCGCTTGAACCTCCGGTGTTCGCGCGCGTGCAAGACGAAGGACTGCTGCTCGATCTGCGCACGATGTCGGAGGCCGACGTCGCCGACGTGTTGCAGGCCTTGCGCTAAACCCGGGTCTCGGAACGGGGGGCCACAGGACGGCCCAGCCAACGTTCCAACGCTGCGAAGAAATCGTCCTGTCGCAGAGGTTTGGTGAGGTAATCACTCATTCCGGCTGCAAGGCATTTCTCACGATCACCCACCATGGCATTCGCGGTGAGCGCGAGAATCGGCAGATTGGCGCACTTTCCGCCCAGGGCGCGAATCTCGCGCGAGGCCTGGTAGCCATCCATCTCGGGCATTTGGCAATCCATCAACACGAGGTCGTACTCGGATTGCTTGATCTTGGCGAGTGCCTCTGCGCCGTTGACGGCGACGTCGGCCGTGAAGCCAGCGCGCTCCAGCAGTTTCAGCGCCAACTTGCGATTCACTGCGTTGTCTTCGGCAAGGAGTAGGCGTTCGCGCGCGACCACGCGCGGGGGCGCGCTCGGGGCGGCGACGGCTGGAATCGTTGTGGCGACAGGCGCCGCAGCATAAGGCGTGAACGCGTTCGGTTGCGGCGCACGCAGCATGCGCAACATCTCGTCGCGCAGTGCGGTGAGTTTGACCGGTTTTGCGCTCCAGGATTGGAATCCGGCGGCCCGGGCTTCAGCGCCATCTCCGAAGTCTTGATAGGAGGACAACAGCATCAGCCGCGTGCTGTCGTGGCGGCGATCACTGCGCATGACGCGCCCAAACTCCAAACCCGTCATCTCCGGCATGCATTGGTCAGTCCACACGCAGAAGAAGGGATCTCCGTCCTTCGCGGCGGCTTCGAGTTGCCGCAAGGCGTCGGCGGCGTTGGCCGCGGACTCATAGCGACAGCCGATGCGCCGGGCCTGACCGGCGAGCACCCGGCGGTTGATCTCTACGTCGTCCACCACGAGCACGCGGCGTCCGACCAGCAGATCGGCGGATTCCACCACGGGACGGGTCTCACCGGTGCTCGGAAGGGTGACCTCAAACCAGAAGGTGGTGCCGCGCCCCACTTCGCTCTGCAGGTCGATGTCGCCGCCCATCAATTCGACGAGTTGGCGCGAGATCGTCAATCCGAGACCGGTGCCGCCGTAGCGCCGGGTCGTGGAAGAGTCGGCCTGCATGAACTTCTGGAACAAGCGCGCGCGTCCTTCCGGGGAAATGCCGATTCCGGTATCTCTCACTTCGAAGCGCAGGCGCGCTTGGCCCGGCACGGTGTGCGGCAGCGAGGAGACTTCCAAAGTCACGCTGCCGTGCTCCGTGAACTTGATGGCGTTGCTCGCGAGATTGAGCAGAACTTGCCGGATGCGTAGCGGATCTCCGGTGAATGCGCACGGCACGTCCGGTCGCGCGAAGGCGTTCCAATCGAGCCCTTTCTCCAGAGCTTTGGGCGCCAGGCCGTCTTGGACTCCTTCCAGAACCTCCACGAGGTCGAAGGGCACGGATTCGAGATCAATGCGACCGGCCTCAATCTTGGAGAGATCCAAGATGTCGTTCACCAAGTGCAGCAAATTGTTGGCGCAATCGTGGACGGTGGCCAAGCATTCACGCTGCTCATCCGTCAACTCATTCTGCATGACGAGTTCCGTCATGCCGAGGATGCCGTTCATCGGCGTACGAATCTCGTGACTCATGGTCGCGAGAAATTCACTCTTCAGTCGACTCGCTTCGAGCGCGTCCAGCGAAGCCTTGCGCAACTGCTCCTCCAATCCTACGTGCAAGCTGACGTCGCTCAGGCTCAGCACGTATCCGCCCTCCCAGGTGGAAACGTGGAGCTGATACGAGATCTCGAGGCCTGGGCGCCGAATGAGCAACGAATCCGCACTTGCCTGAACCAGCTTGTTCAGGGCCTCCACGTCCCATTGCTCGACCCCTAACAACGACTGGAGGTCGAGACCTGCATCGGCGAGTGAGGTACGAAGTTGCGTGGCAGCGAGGTTCTCTTGACGCGGAACCACCTTCTGCTCCGCGCTTTCGATTTCGAAGATGAAGATCGCCTCGGTCAGACTCCCGATGGCCTTGCTCAACATGCGCTCGGCATCGCTCTGACGCTTGCGCTCCCGTTGCAGCATGGCCATCCAGGAGTTTGTGATGGAGAGGGTGGCGAGCACGGCCGTGGCCACGATCAGGAAGTTCCACGCGTTTTGCAGCGGGAGCGGCAGCAGGTGCGGAATCGGTCCGAATGCCTGTTCCCACATCGCATAGCTGGCGAGGCCCGTGACGGTCAGCATGGCGGTCACAGCGGCGCCTCCGAAGCCGAACAAATAGCAGGCGAGCAGCGGGCTAAGCAGCAACCACGCACATCCGGGACTGCGCAATCCGCCCGCGGCGTAGAGCGTGCCGAAGATCGCTCCCAGCAGTCCGAGAACGATCACCCAGCCCCAGGTGATCGGATTTTTCCTGCGCGCAAGTTGCACGAGCGCAAGGACGTTGAGCCCTTCGGCGATGGTGATGGACCACGCGGCCCCGGGAAGGTCGAAGTAGAAATAGAAGAAGACGAAGGGCGGACCTAGCAGGAGCAGGCGCACTCCTACGGAGAACGCCATGCTGCGGCGCGTCTCCACGTCGTAGTCCGCGACCGCGAAGGCCGATTCCAAGCGCCGGGGAAGAAGACGAAAAGCCATCAAGCGCATCGAATGCTGGGATGCCATGGTTTATCGGCAAAACGCCTCCGGCCCTTGAGAGCCGCTCCGCCTACTCCTAAGTTGGCGCCATGGCCCGCAAACGCCTGACCGAGTACGCCGACTGCGCTGGCTGAGCAGCCAAGATCCCTCAAGGGGTGCTCGCGCAGGTTCTGCGCCGGGTAGCTCCTGCGGCGGTCTCCCCCGACCTCCTGGCCGGGTTTGAGCACTTCGACGACGCCGGAGCCGTGCGGCTCGGCCCGGGGCGGGTGGGGCTGTACACGGTGGACTTCTTCCCGCCCGTGGTGGACGACCCTTGGGGCTACGGCGCGATCGCCGCCGCCAACTCGCTGTCGGACATCTATGCCTGCGGCGGCGAGGCCAAGGTGGTGCTCAACCTCGCGGGTTTCCCGGAAGAATGGGACGACAAGATTCTCAACCCGCTCTTCGACGGCGCGGTCGCGAAGGTCATGGAGGCGGGCGCGCTGTGGGTGGGCGGGCACTCGGTCCGCGCCAAGGAGCCGCTGTTCGGCTTCGCGGTGTTCGGCGAGGTCGCTGAGGATCAACGCATCGGCCACGACGGCGCGCAGGCAGGAGACCGGCTTTTCCTCACCAAGCCGATCGGTGCGGGTTCGATCACCACCGGCATCAAGACGGGCAAGACCTCCGAGGCCGACGCGAAGAGCGCGATGGCAAGCATGGCGAGCCTCAACCGCGCGGGCGCGGTGGCCGCGCGCGCCGGCGGCGTGAAGTGCGCGACCGACATCACCGGCTTCGGCCTGCTCGGCCATGCTGCGAACCTCGCGCAAGCTTCCGGAGTGGAGTTCCACATCGAATCCAAGCGCATCCCGCTCTACGCCGGCGCCGAAGCGCTGGCGCGCAAAGGGATTACCAGCGGCGGTTCGGCGCGCGGCAAGTCGGCGTTGGGCGCGCGCGTGGAAGTGGACTCCGGGGTCGAAAACTGGCGGAGCGCGATCGGCTTCGATGCCGAAACTAGCGGCGGGCTGCTGTTGTGCGTGCCGGAGGCAGGAGTCGCCGCCTTCCGCGCCGCACTGGCCCCTGGCGCGATGGCCGAGGAGATCGGCGAAGGCCGTAGCGGAGCCGCGCGGGTGCGTTTAACCTAGTCATGCGTCACGCCACCAAGAACTCCGTTCTGAGGGCGCGCGCGGGGGAGCGGATCGGGGCTGGTGTCTCGTTCGGCCTTCAAAGCCGTTGGGGTCCCGCACGGCGGGGCTCGGTAGGTTCGATTCCTATGCGCTCCCGCCACCTTGCCGCCGCGCGCGCGGATCGCGCGTGAAAGCGAGCGATCTCGATCGACTTGCGCAGGCGCTGCGCCGTGGCCATCGCCAGCCGGAGGACGCGCGGCTCGGACTCGAGGTGGAGAACTTCGTCCTGCGCCCGAACGGAGAATCCGTTCCCTATTCCGGAGTACGCGGCGTGGAAGCCATGCTCGCGCGTTCCGGTGAGCGTCTCGGCGCCGAAGCGATTCGCGAGGGCGAGCATCTGCTCGGTTTGCGGCTGCCCGGCGGCGGCACGATCACGCTCGAGCCGGGCGCGCAGATGGAATGGTCTTCGCCGCTAGCCGACGGACTGCCGGATCTGGCGCAGAAGTACGCGCTCTGGCGCGCGGAGCAAGCCGCGCTGGAGCAGGAGTTCGGCGTGCGCTTCCACGCGGTCGGCGCGCATCCCACGGCTGCGCCCGAGCAGATCGAACGCCTGCCGAAGGCGCGCTACGCGGTGATGGAGCCGTGGCTGAGTGCGCGCGGCAAGTACGGGACCTGGATGATGAAAGGAACTTGCGGCGTGCAAGTGAATCTGGATCACCGCGACGAGGACGACGCGATGCGCAAGTTGCGCGTGGCGCTGCGCCTGGCGCCGGTGTTCAACGCGATCTTCGCAAACAGTCCGGTGGCGGCGGGCAAGCAGACGGGCTTTGCCTCCTGGCGCGGCCACGTGTGGACCAGCGTGGATCCGCAGCGCTGCGGCATTCCCGAGGCGCTCGCAAAAGACGGCTCCAACTTCCGCGATTACGTGGAGTGGGCGTTGGCGGCGCCGATGCTCTTCGTGCAGCGTCCCGACGGCCTGCACGACATCCACGGCATGCGGTGGGAGGACTGGGATTGCTCCTGCGAACTCTGCCCCGGCGACTGGGATTTGCACCTCTCTACTTTCTTCCCGGAGGCGCGCTTTCGGCCGCAGTTGGAGCTGCGCCACGCCGATGCGGTGCCGCCGGAGCTGGGTCTGGGCTACGCCGCCTTGGCGCGCGGCATCTTCGACCGCCCGGCTGCGCTGGCCGCCGCCGAGCGTTTGAGCGCCCGGTGGAGCCACCCCCAGCGCCTGCAAGCCTGGGACGCCGCGCACCGCAATGCCCTCTCGGGCAACGATCCGGCCGGAGGCACGCTGCTGGACCGCGCCCGCGAACTCCTGGCCATGGCCGAGCCGCTCCCCGAGGAGCAGCCCTACCTGGAGCCGGTCCGCGAGCTCCTGGCCGACGGCCGCTCGCTGGGGGAGCGGGCGCGGGCGGAGGCTTCGGTAGGCGTCACGACTTCATGAGCGCAGTGCAGCCTTGAAGGCTGCTGGCTCGAGCCCGAGTTGACGCGCGAGCGTCGCAATGAAGAAGAGTGAGAACTCTTCACGATGCGGAATCGTGGTGCGGAACGCGAGACCGTCTGCCACTCTTTCCCAACGCTCATGCGAGCCCTTGCCTCCCGGAACCGGCCGCGCACCCAGCGACCTCAATGCCCGAAGCAAGTCTCGCCGCTTGACGCGGCCGCTGCCCACGGACTCGCCTTAGGCGAAGGCCTGGATTCCGGGAATCGCGTGGGTGTGAGTCCCGCCGAGGACGGTCGGGAACAGCACCGTGACCTTCGCAGGCTGCTTGTCGTTCAACTCGAGCAGCGCCACGACTTCCCAGGATTCCATGCCGGCCACTTTGGCCGGGATCACGCCATCGGGTGTGCGACGCAGCAGCGAGTCGAACTCATGGTTTTCGAGTTTGAAGGCGAGATACTCCTCGATCGCGAGGCGCAGCTCGTCAGAGGCTTCCTGGCGCGAGGCACCCTCGGCGCAGACATCCAGGTCGAGGCAGTGGCCGATCGTTGCGCCGGTGCCGCCTGGCGCCTCAAAGAATACGAAGTGCAAATTGAGTCGCAGGGCCATCTTGCGGCGCTTACTCCGCAGGCCGTTCCGCCCGAAGGCGGGGACGGGCGGCTCGGCGACTTGCGGGGCGCGCGACTTTCTGCGGGCACTCATGGGGCTTGCGGGCGGCTCCAGGACTCGGCTCACACAGTATAGGACGGGGGGTTGGGGGCCCGGTGACCCGACTTGCTCTCCCTATGACGGATGTCGTAGGGTGTCGGCATGGCAGTTTCCCGGGTGACCCCGGACCTCTCCGAACGTCAACGCGCCGCGCTCGTCGCGTTACGCGGCTTCTTGAAGCGCCACGGCGTGCCGCCGACGCGCGCGGAACTCGGCCGACTGCTCGGCGTCAGCCCGCAGACCGCCGATTTCCACCTGCGCGCACTCGAGCGCAAGGGCGTGCTGGAGTTGAAGCCGCTGTCCGCGCGCGCCATGCGCGAGACCGCGCCGCCGCCGGCTGCCGCGCGCGCTCCACAACGCCGCGCCGCCCGCAAGAGCGGCGCCGCTGCCGCAACACCCGCGCGCAGCATCCCGCTGCTCGGCCGCGTCGCTGCCGGCAGTCCGCTGCTGGCGCTCGAGAACGTCGAAGGCGAAGTGCCCTTGCCCGCCGGCTGCCGCGCCGATTTCGCGCTGCGCGTCGAGGGCGACTCGATGATCGAAGCCGGCATCCTGCCCGGCGATCTGGTGCTGGTGCAGCAAACGCGCAGCGCCGCATCCGGCGAGATCGTGGTGGCGCTGCTCGGCGAGGGCGAGGCCGCCGAGGCCACCGTCAAGCGGCTGCGCACGCGCGGCCGCCGCATCGTGTTGGAGCCCGCCAACCGCCGCCTGCGCCCGCGCACGGTGGATCCGGCTGAAGGCTTCGCGCTGGCCGGGCGCGTGGTCGGTGTACTGCGCTGGTGGAAATAATGAAACGTTTCTGGAGGCATCCCCAATGAGTCTGGTCAGCCTGGATAAAATTGAAATGAGCGGCAAGGCGGCGCAATTCGCGCGCGGCCGCGAGACCTTTTTCCTGGTCCTGCGCGGCGAGGCCGCCCCGGACCCGGAAGCTTTCACCGACGGCGACGTCTTCGCGATCGCGGAGGGCGTGGACGCCGAGCCGGGCGACCTCGTGGTGTGGTGGACCGGCGCCGAGCGCACTCAGTCGCTGGCGCGGGTGCGCGAAGACCTCACCCTGCAACCGGTGGCCGGCTTTCCGGCGCCCGCCAAGCACCCAGCGCCCTCGGTGCGCGGGGTGGTGGTGGGGAGGTTAAGGCAGTTGGGGGCGGAGTAGAACGCGGGCGGTACGCCAGCTCACATCGGCGAGGTCTGCAGGCGCGAGGCGAGCACGCCTGTGGCCGAGCCAAGGCGCGCGATCGCCGAGGTGGTGCCGGAGCCTGCGCTCGCGCAGTTCACCAGCGGGGGCGGTGGCTCCCCGGCTCGGCGACGTGCGCGTGCGGGTGGAACACCACCTACGCGCCGCGGCGCACGGCCCAGCGCACCGTCTCCGGGTAGCGCCAGCCTTCGTGACAGATCACCACGCCGAATGTCAAAGGGCCGGCGGTGAAGACGCGCCGCTCGGTCCCGCGCGCGGGGTAGATGGCTTCTTCCGACGGGTCGAGCTGGATCTTGTCCTGCCAACCCGCCAGCGAGCCGTCCGGGTGCGTGACGCGAGTGGTGATCTGGAGGCCGCGCTCGGTCGGGCGCTCAGTGCCGAGGATGACGGTGATTCGGGCGGCGCGGGCGGCGGCGTCGACTGCGGTCCAGGCGCGTTCGAGGAAGGCGGGGTCTGGTGGCGGGGGAGTCGTGTCCGGCCAGCGGTAGCCGGGGATGAAGCATTCGGGGAAGCAGAGGACGAGGGCGTTGCGCTGGCCGGCTTCGGCGATGGCTGAGGTTGCCATGCCGACGGACTCATCCGGCGTTGCTGGGACGCGGAGGTTTGCAAGGGCGATGCGGACCGTGGGCATTACGTGGCGGAATCATCGCACAATACGACGAGCGGGACACCCTCCACCGACTTGGCGCGAAACAGTCGATGCGCCGCCTTGGCCTTGCGCTGGGCGCGGGAAAGTTCACCGCGAGCGGCGTGCGAGGAATCTCTCAAGCGGTGCGGCGCGAACGAGACTGGCACGGGCAGGGGTGACCTGCGGCGCCCGCGAAGGAATCAAGTCCATATAATGCCCGGCACCGCAGTGATGCCGCCCGTTACAACCAAAGAGTTTCTTGCGCCATTGGTTGAGAAGATTGTTCAGCACACTCTAGAGCGCATCAACGGCACGACTCCAGGGCCGCTCACAGCTCTGGCGATCGAAGACGGGAATCTTGAAGGAGCAGCCGTTCTAAAGATTGAGGAGGCCTCGCTATACCTGCTCGCGTGCGAGCGGGCGGTTGACAAGGTGATGACTTCCTGGTCCACAGATGCGCACCATGCACGCGTGCTGGCGACTCTCGTCAAACTCGAGGTTTACGAGAAGATTCGGGCAATTGCGCCAGAAGTGGATTCCACCGGTGTTGAGACCGCTTACTTTGGTTGTAAGTATCCCACTGGGCGCCCGAATTACGATCTTCTCGAATCTCGACTTGGTGAATCCGTTCCCGTGCTCCCGACTTGCCTGTTGCTCGCGCAATGGTGCGTCCTAATGTCGCAGGGATACGAGCGATTCGCCGACGCCTGTCTCAAGCATTCTTCCACGAGGCTCTCAGCGGCACCTAAAGGAAAATCATCAGCTGGATGTCTCGTGCTGGTTCTCGCACTCCTGGGCCTCGCGGCATTCAGCTGTGAACTCATCACACGCTAGTGACCTTAGACAAACAAGGCATTCCGACAGTGCGCTCGAACTACCGCTGTTGGAAGTGTTACTTCCTG
>CAZCXL010000079.1:0-9534 GCA_964502625.1 uncultured Planctomycetales bacterium
CGCAGCGCCGTCACAGCAGCCGAACGGGGATCGGATCCTGAATGGCTGGATGCTGGGCGGGCCGAGTCTTTGCAAGCCGGCCGCGGACGCGTCGTGCGATCTCCCGGGAATGCGGAGCGGATCGCCGTATTCCGCCAAGGAGAGAAGTTCCACGCGGTTTCGAACGTCTGTGCACACCAAGCAGGCCCGCTCGGCGAAGGCCGCATCCTTGACGGATGCATCACCTGCCCGTGGCACGGCTACCAATATCGTCCTCAGGACGGGTGCTCGCCGCCGCCCTACACGGAAAAGGTTCCCACTTACGCCGTGCGGGTCCGTGACGGGCGCATCGAGGTTGCCGCGCAGCCTCAGGAGACGAGCCTTGACGCGTGAGCGCGATGAGTTCTACGTCGGCTATCTGCCGATGCCGCCCGGACAGCGGCGCTTCGTTCGCAAGATCGCGCCAGCAATCCTCTGGACGATGGTCTTGGTGTGCGGCATCACGCTCTGGTTCATGAAGCGTCCCGCGCCGGCGAGTTGGGAAACGGGAGCACTGCTCGAGTTGCAAGGCGTTGTGCGCGCGGAACCTTACCCGTTGCTGGAGTTGCACGGTCCCGACGGCCGCGTCGAGTCCATCCTGCTCACGGGCATCGGCAAACGCGGCGCGCAAATTGCGCCAGGCTTCAACGGAGCCTGGTGCTCCGTGCGCGGTTACCCGCTTGAGCGCGAGGGGCGACGCATTCTGGAGCTCATGGACGGACACGAAGGCATTCTGCGTCCAGGCACTCCGGCGCCGAGCTGGCCGGCGTTGGAGCGTGAATCCCTCGGGAAGTTCACTTTCCGTGGAGAGATTTTGGATTCCAAGTGTTGGCACGGCGCGATGCGGCCCGGAGAGGGCCGCGCGCACAAGGCCTGCGCCACGCTGTGCGTGCGCGGCGGCATTGCGCCCATGTTGACCGTGCGCGAAGGGCCGATGCTCGGGGAAGTATTTCTGCTCACTGATGCCGCGGGCCACAGCGCAACGGCCCAAGTGCTGGATCTGTTGGGTGAGCCGATCTTGGCCACGGGGCTCGTTCTGCGCGAAGGTAGTCTGCTCTGGATGCGACTCGATCCCGATGGAATCGTGCCTGTGGGGGAAATGCAGTGAGTACCCTGCGAGCAAGTCTGCTCTGTGCATGCCTAGTGTTTGCGTGCGCGCGCGGAGCGAGCGACGCAGGCGCAGGTCTTAGCTTTCGTGCGCAATGCTCCGCCAGCGAGCCGGGTGCCTTGGAAGTGCTGGTGCAAGGCACACAGGCTTGGTTCGGTCCCGCGCGCCGTTTCCCGCTGGCCTCAGCCGTTGCCGTCAACGACGGAGCGGGCCATCCGGCGATCCAACTGTTCTTCTCGCCGTCCGCGCGCAAGGACTTTGAAGGCTACACCACCGCCACGGTGAGCGGACCGCTCGGCATCTTCGTCGACGGAGAACTTGTCGCAGTTCCGGCCTCGCAGCCGGTGCCGGATGGCAATTTCACCTTCTGCAACGAGGCCGGCGGCTGGACTGCGGCAGACCGCGATCGCTGGCTTGCGCGCATACGCGCCGCAGAAGGGCGCTGATCGGCGACCGGTACAATCCCGGTCCTGATGACGCGTCCTGCCCCGCGCGAGCCGCTCTTGTTCCGCCGACTCCTCAAGGAGAAGGTTTGGGGTGGTACACGCCTGGCGCCGCTGATCGGAGCGCGTCCGACATTCTCCGGTCCGCTCGGTGAAACTTGGGAACTCTCGGATTATCCGGGAGAAGAAACGCAGGTGCGCGGCGGTGCCTGGGACGGCGTCAGTTTGCGCACTCTCATGCTCGATCACGCCGAGGTCTTGCTCGGCCGCTCGCGCACCACCCAGGACGGCCGTTTCCCGCTGCTGGTCAAGTTCATCGACGCCGGAGACGACCTCTCCGTGCAAATCCATCCGCCCGATGGACCGCAATCACCGACGGGCGTGGGCAAGACCGAAGCCTGGTACGTGCTGGACGCCAAGCCGGGCGCCACCGTGATCTGCGGCTTGAAGCCGGGCACGAGCCGCGCGAGTTTTGAGGCCGAGGCCGGCGACGCGCGCGTGCGCCAGCACTTGCAGGAAGTGCCGGTGCGCCGCGGGGACTGCATCTTCGTGCCGGCCGGGCAGACACATGCCATCCGCGGCGGCGTCGTGCTTTGTGAGATGCAGCAGACCAGCGACGTGACCTTTCGCATGTACGACTGGGATCGGCTTGGCCTCGATGGCAAACCGCGCGCAACCCATCTGCAGCAAGCTCTGGCTGTCGTGGATTACACGCTCAAGCCCGGAGTGGCCATTCGTCCGCACTACCGCGAGGAAGCCGGACTCCAGGAATCTCAACTTGCTGCCTGCGCCTACTTCCGGCTCGCGGCGTTGCGCGCGGACGCGAAAGGCGGCTTACGTCCGACCGATGGTTTGGCGCGCGCGTGGTCCGTCACCAGCGGCTCCGGGCACGTGGAATCCGTGGGGTCCGCAAGTTTCACGCCGCTGCGGCTGAAGTTCGGCGACGTCGCGCTCATTCCTGGCGCGCTCGATGCCGTGCGCTTGGTCGGCGACGGTGCGGAAGGCATCAGCATTCTCGAAGGAACCGCGCTCTAACCATGGCTGCCAGCCGCACACCTAGTCCTCGCCGCCGCGCCCCGATCAAGGCGCCCGCACGCCGCTTCTCCGGCAAGCCTTCCAAAGCCCGCAAGCCGGGCAAGGCCAGTAAAACCGTGAAGCGCGCCAAGCCGGGCAGCGCCACCGGCACTTATCGCGGCGCCGCCGCCTTCGTCGAAGCCTCGCGCGCGCCGCGCGAAGGCATCGGCCGCGAGAGCGCGGTTGTGGCCGCCTCGGAGCAGGGCATGCGGATCAATCGCTGGCTGGCGGAGCAGGGCGTGGATTCGCGGCGCAAATGCGATGAATTGGTGAAAGAAAGCGCGGTCACGATCAACGGCGAGTTGGTTAAGGATCTTGCCGTGCGCGTGCAACCCGGCGACGACGTGCGCGTCAATGGAGCGCGGGTCAAAGAGGTGCGCCGCTTGTACTACGCCTTCAACAAGCCGCGGGGCGTGCTCTGCACCAACGACGTCCGCGAGCGTCGTCCGCGGGTCTGCGACATGGTGGACCCTCTGACTCCGTCGCGCGTTTACCCGATTGGCCGCCTGGACGAAGACAGCGAAGGCCTGCTGCTCCTGACCAACGACGGCGACTTCGCGCAACTCCTTGCGCATCCGCGCTATGGCGTGACCCAGACCTACTACTGTCAAGTGGGGGAATCCGTCTCGCACGAATTGCTGCTGAAGTTGCGCAAAGGCGCATTTCTCGACGGCACGCGCGTGGCGCCGATCAACGTCCGGGTGGTCAAGAAGACTCCCGGTTCGTCTACTCTCGAGGTCACCATCCACGAGGGGCGCAACCGCGAGGTGCGGCGCATGTTGGCGCGCCACGGCCTAGGCGTGAAGCGCCTCAAGCGCGTGCGCATCGGCGAACTCGGCCTGCATGGTCTCAAGCGCGGTGAATTGCGCCCGATCACGCGTGAAGAGCGAGACGCTCTGGTCGCCGAGGCGCGGGCCTGACCGCGAGCACCATGCTGCGCTTCGAGACGATCGTCCGCGACCCCGTGCACGGCGACGTCGCGCTCACCCGTGAGGAAATGCGGGTTCTCGACACGGTTGAAATGCAGCGGCTGCGAAGCGTGCGCCAACTCGGCATGGCCTATCTGGTGTACCCAGGAGCACAGCACTCGCGCTTCGAGCACTCGATCGGCACTGCGCATCTCGCCACTCGCATGGTGAATGAAATCAACGCGGTGCGCGAGCGCGCCGCCGACTCTCGCCTCGGCGGCTACGACGAGCACGAATTGCGCATCGTGCGGCTTGCGGCATTGGTGCACGACGTCACGCACTTGCCCTTCGGCCACAACATCGAAGATCAGACCGGTCTGTTGCCGCGCCACGACGTGCCCGAGCGCTTCGCCGCGATGTTTTCCGAGCAAACCGAAGTCGGACGCGCGCTCGCGAGCACGGGCGTGCGCCAGGAAGTGCTCGCCATCCTTGCGCCGTCGCTGGCGGCTCCGGATGCACAAGCGCCCGATCACTGGCGCGCGCTCATCAGCGGCACCATTGACGCGGACATGCTCGACTACTTGTCGCGCGACGCGCTCTTCACCGGACTCAAGCTCGAGTACGACCCGCGCATCTTCAGCGTGTTCCGCGTGGAGAAGCGCACGCAACGTCTCTACGTGGATCTCGGTCGTCAGGGTTACTTGAAGGAGGCGGTGCTTTCCGAGGTCGTGCGTTGTCTGGAGGCGCGCTACTACTTTTCGGAGCGCGTCTATTACCACCACGCCAAGATCGCGGCCGGCTCACTGATCTCCAAGGCGGTCGAGATCGCGCTCCTCTCCGGCGGCCTTTCCTTCGCGGATTTGCAGCGCAGCACCGACGCCGGACTCCTCGACCTCTTGAGTCGCACCCGGGTGGCTGACCCTTTCCTCGCCGACCGGCTCCGCATCACGCTCGACGCCCTCGCTCACCGCAGGCTCCCGCGGCGGGTGGCGGTCTATCCCGCCTACGCCAACGCGGCGATTCAGGCTGAGCTCATCCAGCGCTTCTTTGGCGCCGGTTCAGCCGAGGAGCGCCGCCGCGTGGAGCGGGAGATGAGCGCAGCGCTCGCGCACCGCATTGGCCGTGACGTCCCGCTCATGCTGTATTGCCCTGCGGGCCACATGCAGCTCAAACAAGCGAAAATCCTTGTTCAATGGCCGGGTCACGACGGACTTGCTCCGCTCAACGACTTCCGCGCCGAGGTTCCGAGGCTGGCCGACCTCGAGCGCTCCTACGCGCGCATGTGGAAGTTCTACGTCCACGCGCTGACCGATTCGCCCGAGGAGCTGGCGCAGGCCACCCGACTTTGCGCCGACTTCTTCCCGGGAGCGGTGAACGTGCTCGCTCCGGACCGGCATCCGCCGGAGGTTCTTCGAGAAATGCGAAACATCGGTTAGGATCAGCACTATCCCTCCACGGCAGTGGCCTCATCCCTTCTCGGCCGCCCGCCATCCCCACCCGCACGACCCTGCGTAGCCCGACTGTGAGCCGGACCCTGGCCCATTTTTTCGGTGGCACTGCCCTTGCCACCGTTCTCACCTTCGCCTCCCTGCACGCCCGCGCCGGCGAGCGGAGCACCCTGCCGTTGCAACCGGGTGACCGGCTGATCTACGTCGGGATCGAGGCGGACTACTCCGTGGTCGGTCTGGAGGAAATCAGCCGTCGACTGACCGAAGACCTGCAACTCAAGTTGGTCGGCAACCCGCTCCGCTCTCTCGCCAATGCGCAGAAGCGAATCTGGGCCTTGCGCACCGCAGACCCGGAGGCCACCTTCAAGGCCCTGGAGAAGGGTGCCAAGAAGGCCGAGTTCGTCTCCGTGCAGCGGCTGCAGGCCACGGTACTCGACAGTGGTGCCACCCCTTTTCAGGTCGCCACCGCGCGCTTGATCGAGGGCAGCCTGGATCGGGTCTGGTCGGCCTGGGTCGGACCGCGCGGCGAAACCATGTGGCTCTTCCACGAGAGCCGTCTCACCCGCAAGGTGCTGGAGAAGGGCCTTGAGAAGCAGGAAGTACGCGCTTCCTTTCACCATCAAGCCTTCGACCTCGCCTGCTCCGGCACCAAGGGGCCTGACTTCGCCGCGCTCGAGGCCTCAGCCGCGCAGAAACTCGACCTCTTGAGCAGCAAGCGCCTGGAGCATGGTCTGTCCCTCGACCTCTACCTGCGCAGCGTGGACAGCCTGCTCGTGATCGAGCACGAAGGCCGCATGCACGTCTGCCCGGACTTTCTCGGCTCGCTAATTTCTGCGGACGCTCCCGATACCGACGGCTGGAGCGTGACCTTCCAAAGCGAAGGTTATCCTTTTCTCTAACGCAGCAGTTTCTCGCGCGGTAGTCAGGGAACGTGAATTCTCCCTCACGACCGTTGCCGGGTTCGCTTCCGCTACTTCTGCAGACTCCCGGCCGGTGGGGCTGCCGTGCTATGGATTGAGTCTTCCTTCGCTGAGATATTTCTTGCTGCTCCTTACGCTAAACCAGGGATCCAAGCATGTCTCAGTTACGTTGACACAGAGAGTTGACCCGAGTGGATTTGTGAGCTAGGCTCTATGAATGAACATTTCAATTTCTTCTACTATGGCCCTCTTGGTTCTTGCCATTTGCGGAAGTGGCCCCTCGGTTGCAGACTGTCTTTGTAGTCCACACTACGGTGGATTGACAGATCCTGGCGGTGGTGCCGATCCTTTTGTGCCGCTTACGCTGGATCCGGCAAGAGCGGGTGCCGGCACAGGCAATGCTGCGGTTCACAGCAATCTCACCGGACCAGGACGGTGCAAGATTCTTCCCGAGTGCTCACAGACCGCGGTGGATTGCCGATTCGATTTCACGGTTACTGTCACAATGACAGTAGATCCACTATTTCCGCCAAGCAAGGTGCAGTTTAGGGATGGTTCCAAGGCGACATTCAACTCGAATGGCGTTGCCACTTCTGACCTGATCATTGTTGATGACGTTGATTGCGGAGACACGAGACACTTCTGGCTGAAGATTCGCAATGCCGCCAATCAGGTGATGGGTGGCGCTGACATTCTTCTGATCTGTGACAATTGCCAAGTCTGACTTGCGCGGCTTCATCACCTTACGCCTCGCTTCCGTCCTTCTGATTCTCGCCGGACTGCTACTCCTTGTAGGCCTGAGGCCGGGGCGAGATTCTTCTCGAGGGTTATCTGAATCGAGCCCGTCTGGAATGGAGGTCCTTGAGGACCAGATTCCCGACGAGCCGGAGGTGGAGCGGCAGGCAGCAGGGGTTCCGGCAATCGTCCCTTCTCAGGAAAGGGCCATGGCGTTCGACGAGGAACAGATTGCGGCCTTTCAGCGATCGTTCCAGAAGTATTATTTTGATTTGGGAGGGAGAGAGCGAGAGATCCAATTCATTGACGAATTGGACAAGCGCCAACGAGCGTCAGGGCGGGAGTCCCCCTTGTCCTCAGCGCTCAGCTCCTACACGAACTGCTCGAGCCTTTTCCCTCCGCAATCTGATTCTAAATTTCAGGAGCTTTACCCCGGTGCCGATTCCGCAGCCGTGACTTGGTTAAGTCGCCAAGAAAACACTCTGGCGAGTTGGCTCAAGCAACCGGCGGGACAACGCTCTTTGCCGGTAGATGCGATGTCTCAGCATCCGTTGGCATATTCGCCAGATATGTGGTTTGCCTATGGCTCGAAGCGAGATTCCTCGGCACTCACCCCTCAAGCGCGGCAGCGGATTGCAAGCATGCGTGATCAATTTGTGCTGGAAGATGCTTGGCTTGTCGGAGAACAGTTCGTGATGCTTCCATCCATCCAGGCAGCGCAGAAAGAGGCACTTCCTGAAACGGTGGGCCGCAGTCTGTCGCAGGTTCTGTGTCTGCTTCTGCCAGAATGGGAGAGCATTGAGCGGGCGCGGCGTGATCTTCAAATGCGGTACTTTCGTGCACTGCAGACGGAGTTCATGCTGCTGGAGTAATTCGTCGGATACCGTGCTCTCTACGAGATGAGGTAAACCATTGCACGCTGCCCAAGGAGAGTTCCTTCCCGCTACTTCTGCAGACTCGCTAGCCGGGAGGCGACACGCGCCAGGGCGCGGCGCAGCACGTCTTCCGAAGTTGCGAAGGAAAGCCGGATGGCCTCAGGCGCGCCAAAGGCCGTGCCGCCCATCACCGCGACGCCGTCTTTCTCCAGAAGCAGAGCGGCAAAGTCGTCGCCGCTGGAGATCACGCGGCCGCTCTCCGGATCCTTACGTCCTAAGAACGCACTGAGGCGGGGAAAGGCATAGAAGGCGCCTTCGGGCTCCGGACAGTCAAGGCCGGGCATCGCGCGCAAGGCGCGCACCACCAATTTCGCGCGCGCGTCGAAGGCCGTGCGCATCTGTGCGCGCGCTTCGAGGCCGCCGCGCAACGCCGCGAGCGAGGCGTGTTGAGAGATTGCGTTCGGGGAAGACGCGAGTTGGGACTGCATCCGCGCCACCGCGCCCGCAATCACGGGCGGGCCGGCCAGAAAACCCATGCGCCATCCGGTCATCGCGAAGGCCTTGGACATGCCTCCGATCCACACGCTGGTCTGCTGCAGTTCTGGAACCGCGAGCAGCGGCGAGAGGTGCTTCACGCTCCCATAGGTCAACGAGGCGTAGATCTCGTCGCTGATGATCACCACCTCATGTTCCACCGCCCACACGCCAATCTCGCGGAGGAGCGCCTCCGGATAGACGGCACCCGTGGGATTGTTCGGCGTGTTGAGCAGCAGCGCGCGGGTGCGCGGGGTGCGCGCGGCCTCCAGGGCGGCCACGGTGGGGCGGAAGGCGGAGTCGCAAGGCACGATCACTGGCTCGCCCTCGGCCAACTTCACCATCTCGGGGTAGCTGGTCCAGTACGGAGAGGGGATCAGCACCTGCTCACCCGGATCCACCAGGCAGAGCAGCGCCTGACCGATGGCGATTTTGGCGCCGGCGGTCACCACGATCTGCTCCGGCGGGTAGCGCAGGCCAAAATCGGCCTCAGTGCGCCGCGAGACTTCCGCGCGTAGTTCCGGAATGCCAGGAGCGGCGGTGTAGCGGCCCTTGTTGGCGGCGATGGCGGCCCGCGCGCCCTCAATGGCGGCTTCCGGCGGCGGGAAGTCCGGCTCGCCCGCAGTGAGGTCCAGAATCTCGATGCCCTGCGCCTGCAACGCCTTCACCTTGGCCACCATTTCGAGGGTGGCAGAGGGTGCAAGCGCCCGTGCGCGGCGCGCAAGATGCGGCGCAGTTGGCGGGGCGGGACGGGGAGGAACGCTCAACGGGGGATCCGCCAGGAAAAGCAGGGAGGATTCTAGTTCGGCGCGTCCAAAATGGTGCTCCCCATGGCCTCCCTCGGCGTTCTTCATCGGTTGCGTGAGTTCCTGACCAGCAGGCGCTTCGCGTGGATCCTGCTCGGCCTCGTGGTCGCGCTGGTGTTGCTCTATTTCCTGTTCGCAACGCTGTTCTTCAATCCCTTCGAGGACGATCTCGGCGACACCGCCGCCATCGTGCCTGCCGAGGTGGATTGGTTCGTGCGCTGGCAGAGCGCAGGCGCGCAAATGGGGGAGTTCCCCGAGCCCGCCGTGTGGGACGTGGTGCGCGGTGCTCCAGCCTACGCGGAAGCGCGAGATTCAGGAGCGCTGGAGCGGCTCGGCGCGTCCACTGGCGTGGTCGGCGCCATCAACGCCTTGCGCGGCGTGGAACGCTACATGCCCGCCGGCGTGAGCCTCAAAGACGATTTCCTGCGCGAGATCGCCGTCGCAGGCAATGGGGCCATGCGCTTCGATCGCTCCTTCGCGGGCGTCGTGATGCTGCGTTGCTCCTTCAAAGTGAAGGCGGGGCTCGCCTTTCTCGGCTTCGGCTTCGTACGTAATCGGCTGCCGGAGAGTTTGCAGATCGAGAGTCTCGGCGACGGCGTCTACAAGATTCCGCAGTTCGAGCCCTTCGGCTTGACTCAGGTCAGACTCCGGGAGAAATCTTTTGG
>CAZCXL010000080.1:0-9533 GCA_964502625.1 uncultured Planctomycetales bacterium
AGCGGCAGGCGCGCCGCAAGCCGCGTTCCGCGGGTCGTCCCGCGCGCCGTTCTAGGCGCCGAACACATAGCGGCTCCCGGTATAGGACCGTACCAGCTTGCCGGGCATCTCCTTCGCCGCGATCTCGTGGAAAGGTTCCCCCGTGCAGTGCATCGGCACGAGCAGGTCCGGATTCAGCGCCTTCAGCGCCGCCACGGTTTCGCGCACGTACTCTTCGTTGTGGGGCGCGAGATGAAATCCGCCCATCACGGCGTGCAGCTTCTTGACCCCTGAAATCGCCATCGCCCGCCTTACCGAGTTGACGACGCCGCGATGGCCGCAGGAGGTAATCACCACCAGTCCGCGGCCTTTGACGTTGAAGCAGGTGGCCTGCTCGTGGGCGAAGTCGTCCGGCACGATGCTGGCGGCGCGCTGGGCCTGCGGCAGCCGATCCGGATAGCAGCCGATTCCCCCAGATACGCCGATCTTCATGCGCGTGGGAACCAGTACGCGCTCGAAACTGTCCAGGCCGATGCGTCCGGTGGTGAACGCGTGCCCGGCGACCAGCGCCGGCCTCTCGGCCATCAGAGTGTCGAGCTTCGCGTCCTCGATCGCCTCGCGCTCGAGCGCGCCGAAGTTCGAGGTCGTGCCGCCGAACGTGATTTCCCGGGTGCAGAAGCATTCTTCGCCGCCGAGATAGAACGGTATCCCGGCCTTGAGCCGGCCCTTGGCCGCGGCGAGCAAACCGGCCAAGCCGCCGAAGTGGTCCACATGCCCGTGCGACAGCACCAGCGCGTCGAGTTTCGCGACGTCGATGCCGAGGATGCCCAGGTTGTTGAGCAGGGTCCCCGGCGTGTAGCCGAAATCGAGCAGAATCTGCCTCGTCTCGGTTTCCTTCGCGGATTCGAGATGCAGCGACAGGCCGAACTCACTCAGCAGGATCCTGGTCGGCGGATTCTGGTCGACGGCGAAACCAAAGCGCTGAATCTTGACGCCGTTCAGCTCGAATGCCGGGGCCAACGCGAGATGGTAAGAGTCGGTGACCACGCGCACCGCCAGTCGATCGACCTGCGGCACCGGGCCCGCGATCGCCTGCGCCTGGGCGGGCCTGCTCCGTCCGGTGAACGCGCCCATCAACGCGCCCGCTGCCACGGTCCCGCCGGCGCGCAATACGTCGCGACGGGTCTTGCGAGTACCCGAACTTTTCGCGCTCATGGCCGATCTCCTCTTCTTGCGCATTCGATTCGCTTCCTTCCGACGCGGCATGTGAATGCTTCTAGCGCGCGCCGGACACGGCGGACTGATAAGCCGCCAGAAGCTCCGGGCTCTCGATCGAGCCGTGGTGGTGAACCTGTTTCCAGAGCCCGCCCGAGATTCGATAGATGCGGCTGGTTCTGATTCGCAACTCCAACTTTTTCTCCGCCGATTCGAATCTTCCCCGCTCGCGGCCCACGGCATAGAACAACTCGGGCGTGACGTGAAGCGTGTAGTCATGGAATTCGACATAGACGCGCGCCGGCCCGTTGAACAGGCGTTCGTAGACCGATCGTATCTCCGTCCAGCCGCGCTTGATGCCGCCCAGAGGGTTGTCCATCGCGATCTCCTCGCTCTGCCACCAGTTCTCGCTCATCAGGGTCAGGTCGCGTCCGTTGAACGCCCGGTAGAACTGCCGCAGGGCGTGCTCCGGCCGGCTCGGATCGCTGTAGTCTTCGCTACCGGTGATCGGCGCCTGGATCGGCTCCATGGTCATCCCCCCTAGGAGCCTGTCGGACTTACGGGTTTTTCGTTCGCCACACGGCGTTCGATCACTTTTATAATTTCCCGAGAGGCGTTTTCCGTCTTCAAATGCACGCTATGAGCATATTGCTTCGCATCAAATTTCTAAGTCCGACAGGCTGCTAGGCCCCGGCATCAAAACAGCCAGACGCGGAATCCGGCGTCCGATTTGCCGAGGATATCGATCTGCCCGAAGCTCTCCTCCGGCCCTTGCACCAGGCCGCAGGCCGCCTGCGCGCCCGGTTCGTGGCCGAACGCGACGGCGCAGTTCCGGCACGCGCCCTCAATCACTCCCGCAGCGCGCACTTCCTCGAACAGGCCGTGCATGGGATGACTCGCTTCGGCGAGCTTCTCGGGCCAGACCGTGCCCTCGCCGGCGAAGTACATCTCGACCTCGTCGCCGCGCCGGTTGGCCTGCTTGGCGTGGATCAGCGCATGGAAAACCTTGCCCGTGTCACTGGCGCCGGAATAGACAACAAACGCGTGCTTTTGCTTCATGTTTTTTCTCCCTTGCGCGAAGCAAGCTCGGTAAAGGCAGCCAGCTCGCGGTTGAACCGCTCGGAATCCTCCAGGAACGGCATGTGGCCGACGCCATCGTAGAAGGACGTTTGCACCTGCGGCGCGATCGCCGCGAGGTGCTCGCTCATCGTGGGCAGCACCATGCGGTCGTCCCGGCCATGGGTGACCAGCACCGGGATGGAAAGGCCGGCCAAGACGTCATCGAAGTTCAGTTGCCGCGATACCATACCGGCCTTCACCTCCACCGGCACGACCATGTTGAAAGCGACGGTGGTATCGAAATCGTCCGCTGCGACGGCCTTCGCGGTGCAGGCGCGAACGAAGTTGCGCACCGACTGGATTCGCGTCGCCAGGTCCGGACTCATCGTCCCTTCGGCGTTCTCCAGAAACCCGGGACCGAGCATTTCGAACGCGGGGGTCAGGCGTACCGCCGCGCCCACGAAGTTAAGGCCCGCGACCGCGCCCTCGCCGTGACGCTTCACGTAGTCGCAGAGGACGAAACCTCCGTACGACCAGCCCACCAGCACGGGCCGTTTCAGACCAAGCGCGCCGATCACCGCCGCCACGTCGTCAGCCCAGCGCGCCCCATCCGTGTAGTTGGCCGCCTCCAAAGGTTTGTCCGACTCGCCGTGACCGCGCAGATCCATCGCCACCAGCCGGAACCTGTCGGCGAGCGAGCTCTCGAATTGCGCCGCCCATGACAAATAACTCTGCGAAAAACCGTGGATGAACAGAATGGGCGCCCCGTTGGCGTTGCCCCATTCATGCACCGACAATCCGAGACCGCCGCCTCCGGCGACTCTGTGCTTGGTACCGATACGCTTTGCACCCGTCAACGCATGCTTCTGTTTCATACCTTTTCTCCTTCGTTCAAATCAAACTCGTGAATGCTCAAAGCCCTTGACGACGCCGCACCGTCACGCTTGCACCGCCGATTCCCCAGTTGTCGGTATCGATCTCGTCGATCACGACCACGGTGGTCTGCGGATTCTTGCCCAGAACATCGGTAAGCAAGGTGGTGACTCCTTCGATCAACTTCGCTTTCTGCTCCGCGGTCGCGCCCTCGCGAGTGATCTTGATGTTGACGTAAGGCATGACGGCTAGTGACTCAGGCGAGCTTGCTTCAGCCAGGACGCTCTCTTCTGAATTCTTTCTCTCCAGTCTGCCGCCAAGCCCCGCGCGCCGCACACGGTCATCAACTCTTCGACGCCCGGCCGGTGGTCCTGCCAGATTCGCCAGAAATCACGAACCGAGAGCGAGCCGCTTTGCCGTTCGACCAGTTCGAACGGGTCACCGACCGCGAGGAAGCCGCGGCGCAGAACACGGTAGTACCAGCCCGTCACGCGGTCATTTGCTACGGTCATCGAGAGATCGTCGATCCCGAAACGATGGTCGATCTTCCAGCACGGGCTGCGCGGCTGAGACACCTGCAGAAGGGTGTCGCCGGCGCGAAACACGTCGCCGATGTGAACGTCGTCTTCGTCCCATCCGCACGTGGACAAGTTTTCGCCAAGACTTCCCGGAACGAAGTCCCCGGCGTACAACGGATATCTGCGGGCCAGATGGACATAGTTCTCGGCCGCGTAGTGGTGAAGCGCCTTCTCCGGGCCGCCATGAAACCGCCTGTCGGCCTGCTGATCCCCTGCCAATCCTTGCGCGTTCACTTCGAGGCGAGCGGCCACCGGGCGCTTGAACATTCCCGTTCTGTGCCCTTCGGGTCCAAGCAATGCGACCTCGCCCACGAAAACGGCCTGAATCGTGGAGTTCCGTTTCATGGTCCGAGAGCGATTCACGCTAGCCGCCGAAGGTGGGCATCGCGAGACCCGCCGATTCCGGTTTGCCGGCGCGCGGCCAGCGCGAGGTGATCACTTTGGTCCTGGTGTTGAACTTCACGCCCTCCATGCCGTGGACGTGCAGATCGCCGAACAGCGAGTCCTTCCAACCGCCGAAAGAAAAGAACGCCGCCGGCACGGGGACCGCCACGTTCACGCCCACCATGCCCGCCTCCACCTCCTGTTGAAAGCGACGCGCCGCGTCGCCGGAGGAAGTGAAGATCGCCGCGCCGTTGCCGTAAGGGTTGGCGTTCACCAGCGCGAGCGCCTCCTCGAAGCCGCGCACCCGTACCACCGAGAGCACCGGCCCGAAGATCTCGTCGCGATAGATGCTCATGTCCGTCGAGACCCGGTCGAACAGCGTCGGGCCGAGGAAGAATCCGCCTTCGCACCCTGCCACACGGTAGTCGCCGCCCGCGAGCACGACGGCGGCACCCTCTTTCCTGCCCGCTGCCACGTAACTCTTGACCTTGTCGCGATGCTCGGCGCTCACCAGCGGACCCATGTCGATTCCCGGAGCGTCTCCGGCGCCGATGCGCAGGCTCTTCGCTTTCTCCGAGAGCGCCGCGACCAGAGGATCCGCGATCTCGCCGACCGCCACGACCACCGAGATCGCCATACAGCGCTCTCCCGCCGAACCATAGGCCGCGCTTACGAGCGCGTCGGCCGCGAATTGCAGGTCGGCATCGGGAAGCACGATGGCATGGTTCTTCGCTCCGCCCAGGGCCTGGACGCGCTTCCCATGACGGGTTCCAGTTTGGTAGACATGCCGCGCCGCCGGGGTCGAGCCGACGAACGAAACCGCCTTGACGCGGTGATCCGATAGCACGGCGTCCACGGCCATCTTGTCGCCATGCACTACGTTCAAGACCCCGTCTGGCAATCCGGCTTGCGTGAACAGTTCCGCCATCATGACGCTGGCGGAAGGATCCTTCTCCGAGGGCTTCAGCACGAACGTATTGCCGCAGGCGATGGCGATCGGAAACATCCAGAGCGGCGCCATGACGGGAAAGTTGAACGGCGTGATTCCCGCGCAGACCCCAAGGGGCTGGAGCATGGACTGGCAATCAACGCCGCGGCCGATATCTGCCGCCTGCTCGCCTTTGAGCAGATGAGGAATTCCGCTCGCGAACTCGACGACCTCGATGCCGCGCTGAATCGAGCCGGCGGCGTCATCGAGCGTTTTGCCGTGCTCCTCCGACACCAGACGGGCCAACTGGCCTTTGTGCGTTTCCATCAACTCGCGAAACCGGCTGACGATCCTGGCGCGGCGTAGCGCGGGGGTGTTCCGCCAGGCGGGAAAGGCCGCGGCGGCGGAAGTCACCGCCGTGGCGACCTCTCCGACCCCGGCCAGCGGTACCACGCGAATCACCTCCCCGGTGGCGGGATTGGTGATCCCGGCGTGGCGGGCTCCCGGTGCCGATACGCGCTTGCCGTCGATCCACATGGGAACGGCAGCCGCGCCGAGCACACGTGTTTCCACCGCCATGTCTGACATCGAACCTCCAATTGCTCAGTAAAGGACTACTGCCGCTGTGCGTGGCATGCTGCGGACCGTGTGCTATTCTGTAAAGTGATTTGTAGAAACTATTTGCTTCACTATTGGTGAATCATCGAGGAACGACATGGAACTGCGGCAGCTCAGGATGTTTTGCGCGGTCTCGGAGCTAGGCAGCTTTACCGGCGCGGCCGAACGCGTGCACTGCGTTCCATCCAACGTCACGATGCGCTTGAAGGAACTTGAGCGCGAGCTCGAACAAACGCTGCTGGTCCGGCAGAAAAGCGGCGTGACCCTCACGGCCGCGGGAAGAACCTTCCTCGGCTATGCGCAGCAGATCATGCAACTGGCGGATGAGAGCCGCAAGGCGCTCCAAGATACGTCAACGCCGCGCGGCGCGCTGAAGATCGGGGCCATGGAGACGACCGCGGCGATCCGGCTGCCCAAGGTGCTGGCCAAGTACCGCGAAAGGCATCCCGTGGTCCAACTCTCGCTCGTCACCGGCACCACCGCCGAGCTGGTGAAGTCGGTGAGGAGCCACAGCCTGGACGGTGCGTTTGTCGGCGGGTTTCACCAAGCGCCCGAACTGCACCAGGAGCCCATATTCGAGGAGGAGCTGGTGCTCGTCAGCAGTTCCCGGCATCGCAAGCTCGACCGGCTGGTGCGCGAGATGTCCCGCCACAGCATTCTGGTGTTCCGTAGCGGCTGCTTCTATCGCTCGAGCTTCGAGCGATGGCTGCATCAGACGGGCCTCGTGGCGGCGAACCTACTCGAACTCGGCACACTGGACGGTATTCTGTCGTGCGTGTCCATGGACATGGGACTCACGCTCCTTCCGCGCGCGGTCATTGAAAGCCACAGTCTGAGGAAAGCGCTGTACTGCCACGCCCTGCCACCCGATGTCGCGCGCGTTCCGACCGTCTTCATACGCAGAAACGACGCTTTCGAGACCTCCGCGCTGAGAGCGATGGTCGATATTGCGCAGCGTCAGTTCGAGGGATTGAACGGACAAGGCCGTGTCTGGAAAGGAGCAACCACCAGCGGCGTGCTCACGAACGCTCGCGTACCCGCCATGCCGCCGGCGGCACGCCCACGCGTTTCTTGAACGCGCGATTGAAAGCGGCCGGGCTTTCGTAGCCGACATCGGCGGCGATCTGGCCGATTCTTTGCCGGGTACCCGCCAGAAGGCGGCACGCGATGTTCATGCGCCATTTTGCGACGTACGCCATCGGGCTATCACCGAGCGTGTCGGCGAAACGGGCGGCGAATCGCGACGGCGACAAGGTGACGCCTCGCGCCAGACGCTGTACCGACCAGTCCTCGCCGGGACGCGAATGGATCGCCGCAATGGCACGGCCGATGACGGGATCTTTGATCGCGCTGAGCCACCCCACATGAGGCCTCGCCTCGAGGTGCGCCTTCACGGCCTCGGCGCAAAGCACCTCCAACAGCCGCTCGACGACATAGCCGCCCCCCAAAGGCTTGCGGTCGATTTCCTGGGCCATCAGGCGCGCAACGCCCGCCAGGTTGTGAAACTCGCCCGGACGGGACACGGAAGCGCGAAGCAGCGGCGGCAGCGCCGCGAAGAGCGGATTGAGGAAGGTGTCGTGGAGCAGGAAAACGCCGCAAATGAGCGATGTGCCGCGCGCCCGGCCCGCGCCGCCAGGCCGGGGGCCGCTTTTTCCACCGCCCGTTAATAGCGTCTGGACGGGTACGACTTGCGGGTTCCGGCCCTGCGATATCTGGTGGGCAGCACCGCCAAAACATACGGCCATTTCCCCGGCCTCGATGAGATCCGCCTCTTTGTTTTCGAGCTTGATCCTGCAGTGCCCGAATTCGACCATATGAAAGGCGACCACCCGCACCCCGGCCTTTACCCCCAACAGCGCGCCCAGCCTATCGGCACGCGGGATCGCGACCGCCCAGGGCGACATGTACTCCTCGCGAAGCAATAGGCTGCCGCTGATCCGAAGCGATCTCAGCGCGTCGCTAAGAACATCACCCGACGAGCCTACTTCAGTAGTATCTGCAAATGAATCAGTTGAATAAAGCATTGTTCAGACCGTACTCTCGAAGTACTCTGCACATCCAAGCATACCACTGAAGGATTCACTCCCTTGCGGCCCGGTTTCAAATCGAAGGAGTTTTCAAAATGAAAAATGCGATGACGACTGAGCTGTACTGGCTGGTGATGACCGCTACGCTGACGGCGCTTATCTTCCTGCCTTACATCCTGAACCGGATGAAGGAGCACGGCATCTGGCCGGCCGTGTGGAACCCCCAGCCCGACACCCGCCCGAAGGCGCAATGGGCGGAGCGGCTGATGCGGGCGCATGCAAACGCGGTTGAAAACCTCGTGGTTTTCTCGCCGCTGGTGCTGGCGCTCCAAGTGGTAGGAACAAGCACGACGCTGACCGCCAACGCATGCATGGTGTACTTCTTCGTTCGGCTCGCCCACCCGTTCCTTTACACCTTCGCGGTGCCGCTGCTGCGGACGGTGGCATTCGTCATCGGTTTCGGTTGCCAGATGGCGCTTGCCCTGACCCTCCTGCAAGTTGTCTGAGAAAGTCGCCGCTACCCATGGCAATCACCTTCTACTACGGCTCCGGTTCGCCGTTCTCCTGGAAAGTCTGGCTTGCGCTGGAGCACAAGCAGCTTCGCTACGAACTCAAGCTCAAGTCCCTGCGGAACGGCGATCTGAAAACGCCCGAGTTCCTGGCCGTCAACCCGCGCGGCAAGGTGCCCGTCCTCGTCGAAGATGGTGGCATCCCCATCTGTGAATCCGTGGCCATCGTCGAGTACCTGGATGAGCGCTACCCCGAACATCCGATCCTCCCCGGTAAACCGGAAGACCGGGCGATCGCGCGCCGCGTGGCCGCCGAGGTGAACGATTACCTTTACCTCGTGCTGCGGTGGCTCCTCGATCAGACGTTGTTTCGCGCCGACGGCGGCGGCGACCCGACGCTCATCGCCGCGGGGATCTCGGATCTGCGGCGCGAGCTGGCCTACTTCGAGGGCGCGCTGCACGGCGACTACTTCGCAGGCAGCCTGTCGGTCGCGGACTTCACGCTCTACCCGATGCTGGCCTTGGTCAAGCGGCTGCACGACAAGCAACCACGGCATGGGGCGGGGCCGCTCATTGGCCCTCGACTCGCCGCGTTCATGCGGCGCATCGAGCAACTGCCGTACTTCGTCAAGACCACTCCTCCCCACTGGAGAGAATGAAAGCGCATGGCCGCTCAATCCAATAGGCCGGTCTGCGCCGTTGTCGGTGTCGGCCCCGGAAACGGCGCCGCGTTCGCGCGCCGGTTCGCGTCGGAGGGTTATCGGGTGGCGCTGGTGGCGCGTCGTACGGAGGTCACCTCAAAACTCGCGGCGGAGCTGGATGGCGCGCGGGGGTACGCGTGCGACGTCACCGACGCCGCTTCGGTCGGGCGTACGTTCGCGGCGATCCGCACGGAATTCGGCGAAGTCGATGTGCTCGTCTACAACCCCGGGGTCGGCGTTTGGGCCAACGTCGAGGACATCACCGCGGAGACCTTCGAGGCCAGCTGGCGCACCAACGTGTTTGGCGCGCTACTCACCTCGAAGCAGGTGATTCCGGCCATGAAGAAGAACAAGCGCGGGAGCATTGTCCTCATCGGCGCCACGGCATCTCGCCGCGGCGGCGCGCGCACGGCGGCGTTCGCGCCGGCCAAGGCCGCTCAGAAGAGCCTGGCCGAATCGATGGCGCGCCACCTCTGGCCCGCGGGTATCCATGTCGCGCTCGTTATCCTGGACGGCGTGGTCGACACGCCGGCCACGCGCAAGATGATGCCCGACAAGCCGGACGACTACTTCATCAAGCCGGACGACGTCGCCGACAGCGTCGTGCGGTGTGGCCGCCGGGGCGAACATGTCGGAATTTGGTCGGTTTGAAAATGCTAATG
>CAZCXL010000081.1:0-9529 GCA_964502625.1 uncultured Planctomycetales bacterium
AAGACTTCGCGCTCCCGGGCGAGCGCCGCGCGCAACTCCGCGTGCGTGCAGGCTTCGATCGTGGAGTCAAGGGCGCGAAGCGCAGCGGCAGGATCCAACTTCAGCACGGCTTCGCGCACGGGGCCTTGCAAACTGGCCACCACGGCCAAACGCGCCTGTTCGAAGGCTGCGGCCCGCGCGGCCTGCTCTGCCGCTTGCGCGGAGGAGTCGAGGGCGCTCAGCCGTTGGCTCCAATCTGCGGCCGTGGAGCCCGTTACGGGCCGGATTCCCGCAGCGAAGGCCTCCCGCACGCGCGTGGCGGCCGGCCAATCTTGCGCGAGCAGCGCGGCGGCATGCGCACGTTCCCAGTCGGCAGCGGCACGCGCGAAGGCATCGGCTACTTGTTGATCCAATTGGGAACGAATGGCGACGGGAAGTCCGCTCGCTTCGAGCCGGGCGCGCGCCTCTCCCAAGGCGCCTTCGGCGAGCAAGGGGCCAACCACGGCATCGAGCGCGGCGAGTTGCGCGCGCATCTTCTCCAGCGGATCTTCCACCACGTTCGCAGCGGCCAGGCGCGCCAACTCTTCCAGCCGGAGGATTTCCGTGCGCGCGCGCTCGCTGAACTCGTTCTCCGCCGTTGAGTCGAGAAAGGCTTGTAAGGCGGCGAGCCGCTCGGGGCCGACCGGCGCAGTCATGGCGCGAGAGAACGCGAGTTCGCGCTCGAGCGCCTCGCGGGCCTCACGCTGGGCCGGAGTTTCGTCGCGATCCACGTATTCCACGACACGCTCGGGCTCGAGTGGACCGGGACTCGGCCGCGTGGCGTACCAGAAGGCGACGCTGGCTGCGGCCAGAGCCACCATCGTCAGCAGCAACATCGGCACCCGTGAGCGCCGCGGCGCGAGCAGTTCGGAGATTTCATGCGCGACCTCGTGCGCATCGGCCGGGCGGTCTTCGGGAGACTTCGCCATGAGGCGCGCCACGAAGGCGTCCACCGCGGCCGGCGTGCCCGGGGCGTGCTCGCGCACCGAAGGCACCGGTTGATCGCGGTGCGCGCGCAGGATGTCCTTCACCGATTCGCCTTGGAAGGGCGTGCGTCCGGTGAGCAAGCGATACAGCGTGCAGCCGAGCGAGTAGAGGTCGGCGCGGTGGTCCACCGCTCCTTCACCCACGCATTCCGGGGCCATGAAGTGCGGGGTTCCGCCGGCGGATTCCTGCTCGAGCATGCCACGCGTGGCAGCCATGCCCAGATCCGCGAGTTTGGCGCGTCCATCCACGGTGAGCATCAAGTTCTCGGGCTTGACGTCACGGTGCACTAAGTGGTGTTCTTGCGCAAAGGCAAGCGCTTCGGCGCAATCTTGCGCGTAGTGCAATGCTTCCTCATACGGAAGTTGACCAACTTCAGCCAGACGATCTTCCAAGTTGCCGCCGGGCACCAACTCCATCGCGTAAAACTGCAGACCTTGGTCGTGGCCAATGTCGAAGACCTGCACCAAGTTCGGGTGCGAGAGCCGCCCGGCCGCGACCGCCTCGCGCTTGAAGGACGCCACGGAGAGCGCGGTGGCCACCTTCGGATTCAACACCTTCAAAGCGACCTCACGTTCCAATCCTGATTGAATCGATTTGTAGACGACACCCACCGCGCCGCTGCCGAGGCGCTCGATCACGCGGAAGGAGCCGAGCGTGCGGCCCACCAGCGGATCCACCGGACCTGCAGCCACGAGTCCGTCCACGGAAATCAGCAGTTCGGCGCCGTCGGAGGAGCGAAGACGCGCCGTGCTCCCGGCGCGCAGGCTGAACTGCGTGGACGCTCCGGTCTCGCTGAGAAAAGCGCAGGAGCCGTTCGCCACCAGCAACACGGCGTCGCCCTCGACCCGTGCGCTCAATCCGGGCCGATTCCCGGGATCTTGGGCCACGCGGTCGAGTCGGCCATCGGCGCCAGCGACCAAATGGAGCATCCCACCGCGCAAGGCGAAAGCTCCGTGATCGCCGCTCGCGCGCGATTCCCAGAGGAGACGGACATCCACGTCAGCGCTCGGAAGGGGGCGGGAAGATCAAACGCCCGATGCGCACTAGGGTAGCCCCTTCCTCGATCGCGATCTCGAAATCGTCGCTCATACCCATGGACAGCTCCGGGCTGGAGGGTAGGCGACCCATCGCCGCAAGTTTCCCAGCCGCCTCACGCAGGCGGGCAAAATCCGCGCGCAAGCGCTCGCCGCTCGCCTCCGGGGAAGCGATGGTCATCAACCCACGTATCGCGAGGCCAGGCAAGGCAGCCGCAGCGGAAGCCAGGCTTTCCAATTGCGGGATCGGACAGCCGTAGCGTCCGTCCTCGGGCTGCAGATTGACCTGTAAGAGCACCGGCAACAAACCCGAGGCTCGCCGCTGCTCCCCGTCCGGCTCGGTGAGCGCGCGCGCCAATCGCTCCGCAGTCCGCAACTCGCCGATGGTTTGCACCCATGCTGCGACGTGGAGCGCGTCCCGTACCTTGTTGCCTTGAAGGGGACCGATCGCATGCCACTCCGCCTGTGGAAGAAATGCCGCGTCGCGGAGCAAGGCTTGCACGCGATTGTGCGCAAAGGAACGCTGACCGGCCGCCCATGCCTCCTGCAGATCCTGCTCCGTCGCCGTCTTCGCCACCGCGAGCAGCCGTGCGCTCCCCGGCGCCCTTCCGGCGCGCTGCTCCGCCGCCGCAATCCGTAGATGCAGGGCGGCAAGGCGCTGGGACACGGCGGAGGGGGACATGGGGAAAGGCTCGGCGCGCGTAGAATCCCCGGCTTGCCCGGAGGGGCAGAGGCATGAATGTTGGGGTTCCCAAGGAGATTAAGAAACTCGAGGCTCGCGTGGCGTTGACGCCGACGGGAGCACAGGCATTTCACGACGCTGGTCATTCCGTTCTGGTGGAATCCGGCGCCGGCGACGGCAGCGGCTTCTCAGACGCCGAGTACCGCGCCTGCGGAGCACAGATTTCGTCCTCTGCGGCCGAAGTCTGGGCACGCGGTGATCTGATCCTCAAGGTCAAAGAGCCGCAGCCGACGGAGATTCAGCGCTCGCGTCCCGGCCAAACCCTCTTCACCTACTTCCACTTCGCCGCGGATCGCGCGCTGACCGAGGGGATGATTGCGAGCGGAGCGCACTGCTTCGCCTACGAGACTCTCGAAATCGGACGCACGCTTCCCTTACTCACGCCGATGTCCGAAGTGGCGGGCCGCATGTCCGTGCAAGAGGGAGCGAAATACCTCGAAGCGCCGATGGGTGGGCGCGGTGTGCTGCTCGGCGGCGTGCCCGGCGTGGAGCCTGCGCACGTCATGATTCTTGGCGGCGGCGTCGTCGGCACGCAGGCCGCTTGGGTCGCCGCAGGCATGGGCGCACGCGTGACCATTCTCGACGTGAACCTGGAGCGGTTGCGCGAACTCGCCGAGATGATGCCCGCGAACGTGCGGACCATTCACTCCAGTCGGGGCGCCATCCGCGAGCGCTTGCCGCACACCGACCTGCTGATCGGCGCGGTCCTGGTGGTAGGAGCGCGCGCACCCAAACTCGTTTCGCGCGAAGACCTGGCCTTGATGCCCCGCGGCGCGACGATCGTGGACGTGGCCGTGGACCAGGGCGGATGCGTGGAGACTTGCCGGCCCACGACCCACGACGATCCCACCTACGTCGTGGACGGCGTGCTGCATTACTGTGTGGCCAACATGCCGGGAGCCGTACCGCGCACCAGCACCTTTGCGCTCACCAACGCCACGTTGCCCTGGGCTCTGAAACTCGCGGGGCTCGGCGCGCGCCGTGCCGTGCTCGAAGAGGCGCCCCTCGCATCCGCTGCCAACACTCTGGGCGGGAAGCTCACGCATTCCGCCGTCGCAGAAGCCTTCAATCTTCCCTTCCGGTCTGCCGCCGAGGCGGCGAAGGCCCTCTAAGACACAAGCGATTGGGCACACTCGCGCTGCTGCTGATTCTGGCGGTCATCCAAGGGCTGACCGAATTCCTGCCCGTTTCCTCCAGCGGCCACCTCGTGCTCGCCCGGGAACTCCTACCTGGCGGCGAGAAGTTGAGTTCCGATGCCACAGTCGAAGTGTTGCTGCACATTGGCACGCTGCTCGCAGTCATCGTCTTCTATCGCCGGGAGATCCTGCAACTCGCGCTCGGACTCATGGGACGTGGATCTGACCCTTTGATGCAGCGCAAGCTGTTTGGGTTCTTGGTGCTCGGCTCCCTGCCTGCAGCCCTGATCGGCCTGACCTTGGAGAAACAGATCGGCGAGATTTTCTCTCATCCTGCCTTCGCCGCCTCGGCCATCCTGGTGACGGGGGGAGTGTTGTTCTGGAGCCGGCGACTTCCTGCGAACGGTCCGGATCTGCGCCATCTGACCATGCGCCTGGCCTTGGTCGTCGGCATCGCGCAGGCGATCGCGATTCTGCCCGGCATCTCTCGCAGCGGTGCGACGATCGTCACGGGCATGGCCTTCGGACTCTCCATGGCTGCCGCGGCCACCTTCTCCTTCCTGCTCTCCATTCCCGCCGTGCTCGGGGCAATCGTGCTCAAATCCGGCGACATCCAGGCGAACAGTGACGGGCTCGGACTCGAGATGTTGGCTGCCGTTGCACTCAGCGCCGCGGTCGGACTTTCCTCCCTTGGGCTGCTCGTCCGGCTTGGACGCGCCCGCCGGCTGTGGTGGTTCGCGCCATACTGCTGGCTGGCCGGAGTCGTGGGTTTGCTCGGCGTGATGCTGACCGACTAGAGCGAACTTAGCGGTTCGCGCCGAGAGTCTTGACCGCAGGAGCCGCGGCAGCGGGCTTGCCGCGTCCGGCGCGCCTCGCGTCGGCCCATCCACGCAACTGGGGGCCCGGACACTCCGTATCGCGGAAGTGATCGTGCGCCCAAATTTCGCGCGCAGGGATGGAGTAGCGCTGCATCAGCGCGTCCACCAACTTGTCGAGCGCCGCCATCTGCGCCGACGTCGGAGTCTGGACATGTGTGTATTCCGCGCCGCGCTCTGGCTGCGCAACAAAGTTGCCCAGCAGCGCAATGCCGATGTTGCCGCGATTGGTCTCGGAGTTTCCAGCGTGCGCTCCCTGCGCCTCCAAACTGCGGCCCTCGATCACGCGACCGGCACGATCCACGAAGAAGTGATAGCCGACGTCCGCCCAGCCCTGCTGCACGTGCATGCCTTGGATGTGGCGCACTTCCGCGCAGGTTCCGGCAAGACTGTCGATCGTGAGCGGTTCGGCCGTGTGGTGCACGGTGATTCGAAAGGGCTTCGTCATCGGATCGAAGTTCTGGTGCATCTTCTGCGCATTCCACTGCGCGCGCGTCACATCCACCAACGCGCCCGTGTTCGCTGCTTTCGCCGGAACGGCTGCGGCTGAGAGCCCTGCGGGTTCGAGCCAAGGTCGCGTGCGAGCGAGCAGACTGGCGTCTGCGGATCCGGCACGGCCACGTGCCGCAGCGAGCAAGTACTCGACCTCTTCCGCGGCGGGGCGCTCCAAACCACGTGCAGCAGTCTGCAGATGGGGAACTCCCATCTGGGCTTTCCCTTCCAGGAAATAGGAGAGTCCGATTCCACGCTCCGCGCGAGCCGCTTCATGCGTGCTGACCTCACCGTTCAGCACTTCGAAGAATGCGAACCGCGCTTCCTCCGGTTGACGCAGTTCCAATTGCAACTCACCCATGAGGAGCCGGACCTCCAGACGATCGGCCTCCGTGAGCTCGGGGAGCTTTTGCTCCCACCACATCAGCCGCTCGGTGGCAGACAGATCTCCAGGAGGGGAAAGCACCGGAGGCTCTAGTGCGGTGAATTGATCCCGCGGTGCGGCAGGAGTCGCGCAAGCCGCCAGAAGGAAGGGGAGGAGCAGGCCTGCAAGGCAGGCGGCGCGAGGGGCCGGACGGCGCATGCGGCAAGGCTATCTCGGGCATGGGTCCGCTTTCCACCAGAGAGCCTAGGATGAGCGCGTGAGCGCGGAAGGACGCCTGTGGGTGATCGAGGGAATGGACGGCTCCGGCAAGTCCACGCAAGCGGCCCGGCTGCTCGCTCGGCTGCGCGCTCGCGGTCAAAACCCCCTCGGCGTCCGTGAACCCGGCGCAACTCCCCTCGGAGAACGACTCCGTGCGCTGCTCTTGTCGAAAGACGCGAACCGCGCGGACTGGAACCCCCGCAGCGAGGCTTTGTTGTTCTTTGCGGCGCGGGTCGAACTGCTGAGCCGCGAGATTGAACCCGCTCTTCGTGCGGGGCGCACCGTGATTTGCGAGCGATTCTCCGCCTCCACCTACGCCTATCAAGGGCAAACGGAGGCGCCGTTCGTGCTTGCCTTGGAAGCGCTCTGCATTCCTCGGGAACTCCAACCGCAGTGCACGCTGATCCTCGACTTGGAACCCGCGGAGTCCTTCCGTCGCGTGCTCGCAGGCGGTGCCCAACGCAGTGTGGCTCCGGACGCGATCGAAGCGCGCGGTCTCGAGTTCCAGCGACAAGTTCGGAACGCCTATCTCCGCTACGCGGAACTTCACGCCACGCGTTGCCAGGTGATTGCAGTCGACGGACTGAATGAAGATGAGGTGGCCGCGCGCATCGCGCGCGCCTTCGGACTCGCGGAGGAATGCGTTTGAATACGCCGGACGTTCCGCTCGGATTCGCGCGCGCGCTCGCAAGTGACAGCCTTGCGGATGCCTGGCTGCTGCTCGCCCCAGGCCGCGCGCGGACTCGTCGCGGCGCGCTGGCTTGCGCCTCCGCCTTGCTTGGTGTCCCGGATCCCCAAGGACATCCGGACTGCACCATCTTCGATCCCGAGGAACTCGGGGTTTCCGGACTGCGCGTGGAGCACATCGCGCATCGCAAGGAAGACGTGAAGAGCCTCGCGGAAGCATTGCGTTATCTGCCGCTCGCGGGAGCGCGGCGCGCCGTGCTGCTCTTCGACGCCGATCGGATGACGACGGACGCACAAGGTGCCTTGTTGAAGACCGCGGAGGAACCTCCCTCCGGCACCTTTCTCCTGCTCACCGCAGCGGATTTGGGTGCCCTGCTTCCGGCCCTCCTTTCTCGATGCCGGGTGTTGCGCCTCGCACCGGAGCCGTCCGTCGATCTGGATCGGCGTGCCGCCGCCTTGGGCATCGGAGTGGAAGACTGGACTCTCCTGCAGGCCGCGATCGGTGCCGAGGAGACCTTAGAACTCGAGCCCTCGGCGCGGGTCGGGATGCTGGAGCGCCTGGCCGCCCTGCGCGCCTGGATGAGAGGGGAAGACCCCGAGGCCGCCTGGCTCCAAGAGCCGGAAGGCTCCAGCAACTCGGCGGAGGCCCGGGGTAGCCTCCACAGGGAGTTCCAGGGCTGCCTCTCCGTGATCTTGGGGGAGCATCCGGACCCCCAGGCCACGGAGCGTTGGGTGGACCGGCTCCAGGAGGCGCTTGCCGACCTCGACGTCCACATCGGACCCCAACTGCTCCTTTCCGAACTTCGACACGCAGCGCGCCAAGAGCACCTTGCAGTTCACAAACCTGGCTAGAATCTACACTTAGGATGGCCTTCAGCGGCCACCCCCGCGGCCAGCCGAGTTAATGCCGAGATTCAGGGCAAACCACTCCATGGCTGGTCCGATAGGCTACGAGGCAAGCCCGACATGGACGACCGCAAGCTCCAACCTTTGATCCGCGAGATCCGCGCCCAGAACGGGCGTCGGTACGCGGAGGCGGCCTACTTTTTTGTCCTGGAGGCCCTCGACTACACCATTTTCCTGCAGGGCAAAGGGCAGGCTCCGACCGAGAGTCGGCACATCAACGGCCGCGAGTTGTTGGACGGTCTCCGGCGCTACGCCCAGGAAGAGTTCGGACCGCTCGCTCCCTTCGCTTTCCGCTCCTGGGGAGTGGAGCGCACGGAGCACTTCGGCGATCTGGTGTTCCAGATGTGCGAGGCCGGCTTGCTCAATCGCGCCGCGACGGACCACCCGCGCGACTTCGCGGATGGATTCGACTTCGAGCATGCCTTTGCCGAGACGGTCAGTGTGCGCGAGCCCGCGCGACGCGGCCCGGTCAAGGAAGGCGCATGAGTGGACGGGCGGGGCTGCGGCTGGCAGTGGTCGCCGGCGCTGCGCTGCTCGTCTGGCTGCTCCAGCCGATCACTGTCCCGCTCTTCGCAGCGTATCTGCTGATGCTCGCGCTGCTGCCTTTGCAGCGCCGCTTGCGCCGCCGCATCGGCAATGCAGCTGCAGCCTTCGTGTGCACCTTGGTCACTCTGGCGCTTCCGGTGCTGCTGCTACTGCCGACGGGTCGCGATCTCGGGAATCTCACTGCGTGGATCGCGGGCGCCGACGTGGAATCCTTGCGGGTTTGGCTGTCGGCTGCGTATGAAAACCTGATCGAGCGACTCCCGCCCGATTTCTTGCAACGGCTGAGCGAGTTCGGTCTCTCGGAAGAACAACTTCTGGCACGCGCGGGCAGCGCGGCCGAGAGCATGGTGGAGCTCGGCGGCTGGGTCAGCGGTTTCTTTGGCGGACTGATCGGTATCGTGAGTTTTTTGGTGCTGCTTCCGGTGTTTCTGTACTACCTGCTTGAAGGAGCTCCGTGGCCGGCGCGATTGCGCGGGGAGATTCCGCACGCCTGGCATGCGCGCTACGACCGCATCCTGCCGCGCATCGAGGACATTCTCTGTTCCTTCACGCGCACGCGGCTGCTGATTGGCGTGATCAAGGGTTTGATCGCTTGGGCCGTGCTCACGATTGCCGGATTCCCCGGCGCCTACACGCTCGCCTTGCTGCTTGGCCTGTTTTCGATCCTGCCCGTCGTTGGACCGCTCGCCGCATGGATCGCAGTGGCTTCGGTGGGTCTCGTGGACGGCGGGCACACCGGCGGCGGCCTCGGTGGGTTGCTGTTCGCCAGCGCGCTCTCGGCAGGCTTGGAACTGCTCGAAGGCTACGTGCTGTTGCCGAAGATGATCGGACGAGGACTTGGTCTCTCGGACTTCGCCGTCGTGTTGGCGATGCTCGCTGGCGGCATTCTCTTCGGATTCCTGGGCGTTCTCGTTGCCGTGCCGCTGGTCGCCGTCGGCAAGGTGTTCTACGCTGAATATTTGCGGCCCGTGATGCGCGAGCGCGAAGAGTCCGGACCGAAGTCGTGAGCACCGCGGAAGTGCACGCTGAGGGATTGCTCGGCTGGTCCTCACCCGAGTGGCCGGGAGTCCGCGCCGTGTTCGCCGGACGCAAGCCTGTGACTGGCGCCGGAAATCTTTCCCTATCCGGCGGCCGCGACGCGCCTTCGGCTCTGGCTGCACGAGCCGTTTGGTCGCGCCATCTCGGCGTGCGCGCCGAGGACTGGGTGTGTGGCGCGCTGGAACACGGGAATCGCGTGCGCGTGGTGGGTGAGGCAGAACGCGGGCGCGGCGCCCTTGCGCCGGAAGACGTGTTACCGTCCTGCGACGGCCTCGTCACGGCCTCGCCCGGGCTGCCGCTCTATCTACCCGTAGCAGATTGCGCGGCGGTGCTCCTGTGGCGCGACGGACCGCAGCCGCGACTCGGCGTGTTGCACGCAGGTTGGCGCGGGCTCGCGCAGGGGGCGATATCTGCGCTGTACCAAG
>CAZCXL010000082.1:0-9459 GCA_964502625.1 uncultured Planctomycetales bacterium
AGCGCCAACCAGTTGGGGATCGTGGCCGTTTGTTGCCCGACCAAGGCGACGAGCGCGTCGTAGGTAAGCATGTGACGCGCGAGAATCCCGTCGAGGCCTTGCGAAGGCTCGGTCCACCGCTCCACTGCGTCGGCCTCGCCTTCCTCGAGGCAGAGCATTTGCACTCGGCCCTGAACGGAGGAGGAGCCGAAGTAGCAGTGCATCCATCCCGTGATCGCCGGCGCGTGGAAGACGCTGGTCAGAGTAGGCTCGACTAACCCTGCCAAGCAGAGGTACTCGATGATTTCCCTGCGCGTGGGAGCCACGAGCATGGGAATGGGCGGCACGGGCTTGCCCTCCAGGCTCGGCGCGAGGCACGGGTTCTTCAGCAGGGCGTCGAACTTCTCCAGGAGGGCTTGCTCGCGCTTGTTGATGTCCTTGCCCAGAAGATCCGCCAAGGAAAGTGGTTTGTCCAGCGTGGCCAGATCGAAATCCTTCCCAAATTCGATCATGCCGACTAAATCACTCAGATCTTTGGCGTCCGGTCCCATGGCGCCTTCGGTCTGGGACCATCGGCCCATCTGGGAAAGCGCGCGCAGAATGGAGGGCACAGCCAGACCCAGAGTGTCTTCGGCGGCGGGGTAGCCCTTGACGCGCAACTTCTTGTCCTTGAAGCCTTCCTTGGGCACGAAGAGGTTGACCGGGCCGAGAGAAATGGTGGCGCACGCGCGCGTCATCACTGCGTAGAAGGATTCCGGCGTGATCGCGTCCGGGTCCATGCCGTTCCGGGTCAGCAACTCCCGGCCGACCTTCACGTAGTCCAGTGGATCTCCCGCGGGCGGCTCATGGCGCGCCATGCCGGTGAGGGCTGCAAGCCCAAGGACACAGGCCGTTCCGGCCAGAAGAGTTTGACGAGGGAATGGAAGAGGCTGATGCATGAAGGGTCGGTCCGTCGGCCGCATAGTCCGTGGGTCCGAGAGCGCAGACCGGGCTCTCGATCCGTGCTTTAGCCACCTTCAGACGCGGGTTACCCTTGGATCGTTGGAGAAAATTCGTGGATTCCGGAAGAGGCTCGTACTCTGATGATCTCAGGGCTGCACTCCAGCCGTTCATGCCCAGCATCCGAGGTGTCCATGCTCCCCCGCCGTCCCAGTCGTCGTGAATTCCTGCACGGGGTCTCTCGTGCCGGCGCCCTACTTGGCATCGCGCAGATTGCGCCACGCATCGGTCAGGAGCCGGTCATGGAGCATCGCCGCTTTGGCAAGACTGACATGAAGGTGGCGGTGCTCGGCTTTGGCGGCGCAGAGATCGGTTACGAAGGAGCAGAACAGGCTACCGTGGACAAACTGCTGGGTGCCGCGCTGGATGCCGGGCTAAACGTCGTGGACACCGCGGAGTGCTACGCCGATTCGGAAGTGAAGATTGGCGCGGCCATCGGGCAGCGTCGGAAGGATTTCCATCTCTTCACGAAGGTCGGCCACATCGCGCCGAGCGGTGAGCCGGGCGCCGCGTGGGACAAGGCGGGAATCACCGCCTCGCTGGAGCGCAGTCTCAAGCGTTTGCAGACCGACGCCGTCGATTTGTTCCAGTTGCACTCCTGCTCGCTCGAGGAATTGAAGAAGGGTGAGTGCATCGAGGCGCTTGAAGAACTCAAGAAGGCGGGGAAGACGCGCTACATCGGCTATAGCGGCGACTCCAAGACCGCGCTGTTCGCCATCGAGAGCGGACGCTTCGACGCGCTGCAGACCTCCATCAACATCGCCGATCAAGAGTGCTTGGAGCTGACGCTACCCGCGGCGCGCAAGCAGGGCATGGGCGTGATCGCCAAACGGCCGATCGCGAACGTGGCGTGGCGCTACGACACCAAACCCGAGAACGGCTACCACCAGGAGTACTGGCGGCGGCTGCAGGAGTTGAAGTACGACTTCGCCACCGGCGAAGCTCGGGCGCGCGCGGACGCGGACGGTGCCGTGGGCATCGCCATGCGCTTCACGGCCATGCAGCCGGGCGTGCACGTGTTGATCGTCGGCACGACCAAGCCCGAGCGCTGGAAGCAGAACGCAGAGTTGCTGCGCGCCGGCCCCTTGCCGAAGGAACTCGAGGCGTCCATTCGCGCCACCTGGAAGGCGACGGCGAAGGAAGACTGGATCGGGCAGACCTGAGCCGTCATGAGGCGGCCAGGTCCACCCAGAATGGAGATCAGGCTAGGCTGGACATTTCCACGACTCCGGGTTCACTCCATTACAGACCGACGACGCGGTTACCGTCGAGAACGACGGCAGTTTGCGCGAGCAAGCGTCCCTGGACGGACGCACCGGTTTCGAGAGTGATCCCAGTAGCGCAAAGGATGGTGCCGCGCACTTCTGCGGTAGTACCAATGTCCACCAAGCCCGTGACTTGCCAGAAGATGTTGCGCGAAACTGCGCCGCCGGCCAGCACGACCTTCGCGCCGTTGCTGACGATCATGTCTTGTGCCACCTGGAAGATCCAGACGTCGGTCGATGCACCGGCGAGCGTGACGTCGGTAGGAATCAGCAGTCCTGTTCCCCACTTGTAGACGCCAGGCGCCAAGGTCAGGCCGCCAATGTTTCCTGCGCCGAGTTCGGTGACATCCGGCGCGCGTCCGGCGGCATCCGTAAAGGCCGTTTCCATGTCCAGAACGGCCTGCGTCAGGCCGCTCGGAACGGGCGGTGCGAAATTCGCGGCGTACAACTTGCCCGTGACCTGCGCGGAAGTTGCGTAGCGATTCGAGGAGTGCATGGTCAGGGAGAAGCCCGTGAGATAGGAAGCCGGCGCCGGACTGACTCCAATGCGGCCCGTGATCTCCGAAGTCGGCACTGTGGAAACACCGGCCTTGGCCAGGATCGTGAAACTGCCGGCCTTGCCGAGGAAAACCGAGCTGGTGGGCACCGGAGTGGCCGAGGCGGCAGAGAGAGACAACAACACGACTGCGGCGGTTGACTTGAGCAGAAATGCAGGGAGTTGAATTTTATTCATGGACGAAAATTGGCATTTGATTGAGAATTCAAAGAAAGTGCCACTCAGCAGGGTATGCACAAACGGTGGGCGCGTCAAAGGAATATGCCCAGGTCGCTGCAGCGCGGCAGTGAGCGAGTCATCAGGTGCGCGGATCGTGAAAGAAGTAGGTAGTCCACTCAGGAACGAAGCTCACCGGTTCCAGGAGTGGATTCCATCGGAAGTCACTGAGCCATCAAAGCGCCGGACTAGCGCGGCATCCGTGTGGTCAGCGAGCGCACTCACGAGGCCACGCGTGCAGCATTTTTTCAATTGGAAGACTCCATCCGACAGTTCCACTCCGAGTTCGTAACCGGTGATGGTGGACTCGAGGGTGCCGAGCATCGGATGGGCGAACCATGCCTTTACCGAAAAGGGAAGGGTCATCCCGGCGACCTCGACGAAAAAAGTTCGCGCGGGAGCCGAGGTGTCCCCGGCGCGCACCAGCAACAGAGTCTTTCCGCCCCGGACGAGTTGCTGAATCACATGCAAGTGCGGATGCCACCGCCGCCAATCGCCCAGACGAGCAAGATGGTGATGTCGCGCGTCGCCTCAACGTCGAATGACGGTAAATACTGGGCGAATCTGACTTCGCGATGGAGCGCGCCCTCCTGGATGAGCATCAGGATCGATGCGCCAATGAGGGGCTGGGTCATCGAGCGCACACAGAACACGCTGCCGGTCTTCATCGGCAGTTTTGATTCCCGATCGCGCCAACCGTAGGCCTCGGGCGGAAGTGTTCGCTCGACAAATCACTGCAGTGGAACGGCAGATCGTCCACGACGGTGCGCTCCAGGCTCGCACTCAAGACAGATTCCTGCGTGCCTAAGCAAAAAACCCCTCGAGCGGCCCTTCGCTGTCGGCGAAGGACTCAGCCTCAACGCCGAGCGCTTGCAGCATGCTGAGTAGCAGGTTCGCGAAGGGCATGTCGTCCTCGCCGATGCGGCACTGCACATCCTGCTGACCCCCCGCTCAAGGGGATGCGCCTCCGGGGCATCAGTATCCTCCAGAAACGGCCCCGAGGGGGCTCGTCCCCCTTCCATGCACCCAATCCCGAAACTCTGGACCTCTGGGTTTGGTGGGTTGGTGCTCGCGCTCGGCCTCTCGGCTTGCTCGCAGCGCCAGCCAGAACGATCCCTGACTCCACCCGTCGTCGCGGGCCTCGCGCATACCGGCCTTGAGGCCCGCGACCGCGGACTGGTCCTGCTCGGGGAACTCGGCTGCTCCCATTGCCACGCGGAAGGTAGTGAGGGCTCGCGCAGCGACGCGCGCCGTGGTCCGAACCTCGTCGGAGTCGGCAGCCGCATCCTCGCCGACTACCTGCCGCGCTTCCTCGCCGATCCGCACGGCGTGGAGCCGGGCACGACGATGCCCGACCTATTGCGCGACCTCGACGACGCGGCGCGCGTGAGAGCCGCTGGGGAACTGGCGCTGTACCTGAATTCATTCACGGCGCGCACGCTCCCTCCCGAAGCGCTCGATGCCACGGCGGCATTGCGCGGGCGTGAGCTCTTTCATGAGTCAGGCTGCGTCGCCTGCCACGCACCGCGTTCGGACGACGGCAGGGAATTGCCGCTCCCGGGTTCAGAGCCCTTGGGCGATCTGGCGGCGAAGTACACCACCCACGGCTTGCGCGCCTTCTTGCTGGCACCGCTGGACGCGCGCCCCGCAGCCCGCATGCCTGATCTGCACCTGACGCCCGGTGAGGCGCAGGATCTCACGAGTTACCTCCTCGCGAGCGCGCCGCCTGAGCAGGCCGCGACGGACCGGAGAATGGAGCAGGACGCAGCGCAGATCGCGGCCGGGCGGGCGATGTTCGCTTCGCGCAGTTGTGCGCAGTGTCATCTCTTGGAAGACCCGCAGCGCGCCCCTGCGCGCCCCGCGAAGCCGCTCCCGCAACTCGACGTCGAGCGCGGCTGCCTCAGCGGCGGAATCGGTTCATGGCCCGATTACGCGCTCTCCAACGCGCAACGGGCGGATCTCGTGGCCGCTTTGCGCGCACGGGACCAGCTCCTGACCGACGAGCAGCACATCCGGATCAAGCTCGCGGCGCGCAACTGCATCGCCTGCCACGAGCGCGGCACCTATGGCGGTGTTCCTGCGGAGCGGAACGCCTTCTTCACGAGCAACGACGAAGGCTTAGGGCAGGAGAGCCGCATTCCGCCTCCCTTAACCGGCGTCGGCGCGAAGCTGCAGCGTGCTTGGCTCGAAGATTGCGTGGCTTACGGGCAGGAGGTACGCCCCTACCTGCGCACGCGCATGCCAGGATTCGGCCCGGACTTCGCCGGTGAACTCGCCGAGCTGCTCGCGCGCACGGACTCCCTGCCGCCACTCGAGCTGAACCCGCTGCCTGAAGACTCGAAGCAAGCCGAGGTCATCATCGACCTCGGACGGGAACTCGCAGGCGAGCGCGGCATGAGCTGCATCAGTTGCCACGCGTTTGCTGGCGAGCGCGTCGGCATGCTGGCGGGCATCGACCTCGTCGATTCCACGGCGCAACGCGTGCGCCGGGAGTGGTTCACCCACTTCTTGCACGCTCCGTCCCAGTTCCGCTCCGGCACGCTCATGCCGCAGTTCTTCCTTGGCGGCGAATCGACGCGCCCCGAACTAGGCGACGGCATTCCTGCTCATCAGATCGACGCGCTTTGGCATTTCCTCGCGCAGGGTCGCAACGTGCGCCCGCCCAGCGGCATGCGCCATGAGCCGATCCCGCTCGCGGTCGGCACCGAGGCGGTGATCCTGCGGCGCAGCGTGCAGAACACGGGCAAGCGCGGCATCAGCGTCGGCTATCCAGGGGGCGTCAACCTGAGCTTCGATGCCGAGAAGCTCGGCCTGAATCAGATCTGGTGGGGCGAGTTCGTCGATGCCGCGGGGGTGTGGACGGGCCAAGGCAGTGGCCAAGCGCGGATACTCAGCCAGGAACGGATGAGTTTGCCCAACGGTCCAGCGTTCGTTGTCTTGACCGACCCGTCCGACCCTTGGCCCGCAGCTTCGCGCCGCGAGCTTGGCCAGCGCTTCCTCGGCTACGACCTGGACGCAGAGCGGCGGCCGTCCTTTCGCTACGTTTGCGCCGACGTCCAGATCACCGACACTCCGCGCGAAATGCCGGACCAGGAAAACTCGCGTCCGCTCCTACGCCGTACGCTCAACTTCGCCAGCGCGAGCGACCTGAGTCTGCACTTCCGCGCAGCGGTGGACGAGCGCGTGGAGGATCTGGGTGAGGGCTTCGTGCAGGTCGGCGTTTCGCTGCGCATCCACCTGCCGCCATCCTCGTTCCGGATACGTGGCGTCGGCGCCGAGCGCGAGTTGCTGGTCGAGATACCGATCCGCCAGGGTCACGCCGACCTGGTGATCGATTACGCCTGGTTGGGGGAATCCAAATGAAGCTTTGGTCGTGTTCGCTCGCGCTGGCGCTCGCCCTGACGGCCGCGCCGTCTTCCGCCCAGGAACTCGGCGAGTCCTGGGGCACAGGCCGCGCCGAAGCCAACTACTACCGCATCGTCGATCTGCCGCTGTCGGACGATCTCACGCTGGAGGCCGGCAGCATGTGCCCGCTCGCCGACGACCGGCTGGCGGTCGGCACGCGCCGCGGCGAGATTCTGATCCTGACCGGGGCATTCGACGCCGTACCGAACTTGAGTGTGCAACGCTTCGCGAGCGGCCTCGACGAGGTCTTCGGCTTGAGCTACCGCGACGGCGCTTTCTACGCCATGCAGCAGTCCGAGCTGACGCGCATCAGCGACCGCGACGGTGACGGACGCGCTGATCGTTACGAGACCTTGAGCGACGTCTGGGGGTTCGAGAACTACCACGAGTTCGGCTGGAGCTCGCCGGTGACGGAAGACGGCAGTGTCTGGGTCGTGCTCGGTTTGTCGGAGTCCTACCACTACAAGACTCCTTTTCGCGGCTGGGCGTTTCAGATCACCCGCGACGGGCGCTCGATCCCGATCGCCAGCGGAATCCGCAGTGCCGGTGGCGTCGCTCCGAATGAGCAGGGCGTGATGTTCTACGCCGAGAGCCAAGGGCCTTGGAACGGCTCCTGTTCCTTGAAACACCTGCGGCCGGGCGGCTTCATGGGCCATCCGATCAGTTTCCCGGCCTACGATCTGCCGCTCGCGGCGAACATGGGACCCAAGCCGATCGAGCCCCACAACGAGTCGCGCATGCGCACCGAGTGCGAGCGCATCGAACAGCTCGTGCCGCCCGCCGTGGTCTTTCCTTACCGCAAAATGGGCCAGTCGATCACCGGCTTTCGCGTCGATCGCACCGAAGGACGCTTCGGGCCATTCGCGGGGCAATTGTTCATCGGCGACTTCAGCCTGAGCGTGGTCATGCGCGCCACCACCGAACTCGTCGACGGCGTCTGGCAAGGTGCCTGTTATCCCTTTCGCGAAGGATTCGGGACCGGCATTCTCGCGCTCGAATTCTCGCCGAAAGGCTATCTCGTCACCGGCGGCACCAACCGCGGCTGGCCGGTGCGCGGCAACCGCCAGTACCTGCTGCAGCGGCTCGAGTGGACCGGCAAGACTCCGTTCGAGATCGAGCGCATCCGGATTCAGCCCGATGGATTCTTGCTGGATTTCACGCAGCCCGTTGACGGAGTCGGCGCGTCGCAGGCTGCGAACTACCGCATCCAGACTTTCACTCACATCTATCAAGAATATTACGGGAGCCCCGAAGTCGACCAGACGACACCGCGCATCGTCTCGGCGCAGCCGTCGCCGGACGGGCGCAGCGTGCGGCTCGTGGTCGACGGTGTCGTCGCGGGCCACGTGCACGAATTCGAGCTCGCGGGCCTGAAATCGGAGCACGGCGAAGATCTGCTGCACACCAAGGCTTACTACACCGTCAACCGGATCCCGAAGTGACCATGCAGGTCTCCGCGCTCGCCACCCTCTCGCTGCTCCTCTGGGTCGGCTGCGCCGATGCGCACCCTCACCCGGTTCCCGAGAGTCAGAGCTGGCTGACCTACCCAAGTGAGGACGGGCCAGGCCGCGGTAAGCACATCGTGCTGATCGCCGCCGAGCAGGAATACAGGAGCGAGCAGTCGCTGCCGATGCTGGCGCGCATTCTGTCCACTCGGCACGGCTTCAACTGCACCGTGCTCTTCGCGCTCAACCCGGACGGGATGGTGGACCCCACCTTGAAGACGCGCGCCGAAGACGAAAGCGTAGTCCACGACGTGCCGGGCTTGGAGTACCTGCACACGGCGGACCTCGTGATCTTCTTTCATCGTTTCATCACTCTGTCCGAGGCGCAGATGAGTTATGTGATCGAGTACCTGGATTCAGGAAAACCGATCATCGGCATTCGGACGGCCAACCACGGTTTCCTCGGCCCCTTCCCCTACCAGGTCGGAGGCCGGACCGTGCGTTTCGGCGAAGACCTGCTCGGCGGAACCTTCCTCGGGCATCATGGCAACTGGCACGCCGACTCCACGCGCGGCATTCTCGTCGCGGCGCAGCGCGCGCACCCCATTCTCACTGGCATTGACGACATCTGGGGACCGTCAGACGTTTACCGAACCTATCCCGAAGGCGGCAGCCTGCCCGCGGGTTGCACGGCGCTCGTGTACGGTCAGCCGCTCCTTGGCCGAGAACACGACGACGCGCCGAATCCGGAAAAAGAGCCGTTGCCGGTAGCATGGACGAAGACCTGGACCGGCGCGACGGGCAAGACTGCGCGCGTGTTCCACCTGACCATGGGCAGCGGAGCCGACTTCCAGAGCGCGGGGCTGCGGCGCTTGACGATCAATGCGGCCTACTGGTGCTTAGGGATCGAGGATCGAATCTCGGCGACGAGCAGCGTCGCATACGTCGGCCCCTACGCGCCGCTCGACACGGGATTCGACTACACCGGATTGGGTGTCGTACCAAAGCCGCCGGCGGCGTATCGCTAGCGGACCGGCTGCAGCGCAAAGCGGCGCCGGGGATTAGGCGAAAAATCCTTCGAGCGGCCCCTCGCTGTCGGCGAAGGACTCAGCCTCAACGCCGAGCGCGTGCAGCATGCTGAGTAGCAGGTTCGCAAAGGGCAAGTCGTCCTCGCCGATGCGGCGTTTCACTTCCTGCACCTGCGCGCCGGAGAGCGCATCGTTTTGGCTCTCGAGCATCGCGGTACGGCTGAAGCGGGTGTGGTGGCCAAGCCGCACGCCCATGGCGCGGCCTCCCGCGAGCAGCGTCGGGTAGTTGCGCGCGTTGTGGGTGGTGGTGCAGGCGCTGCCGTAAAGCACCATCGTGCTGTCGAGCAGCGGGCCGTGTTCGTCATGCGTCTCAGCGAGCCGCTTCAACAAGTGGGAGAGGTTCTCCGCGTACCAACGGTCGTAGGGCCCCCACTGCTCCCAGTGACCTTCGTGTGTGTCGTGACTGATGGTGTGGTGGCCGCGTTACACGCCGATGGCCAAACGCGGCCAATTCTCACCGCCGCCCATAGCATCTTCGCGCGCGAGCATGTAGGTCATGACCCGCG
>CAZCXL010000083.1:0-9456 GCA_964502625.1 uncultured Planctomycetales bacterium
TCCTCGGATCCGCCCACGATGCCGGGAATCAAATCGGGGCGCGAGTTGTGGACGCGGAAGATCAAGTCGGCTCCGTCGTCGAGCGTGAGCGTCGGTTTGAAATCCAAGGTGCGGTCAATCGACCAGTAGAAGCCTTCGACGTCTTGTCCGTACCAGGCGTAAACGCCGTAGCCGTCTTCGGCGAGTGCTGCGGCCACGGCGTCGTTCGTGGAGAGCGGATTGCATCCGCTCCATGCGATCTCCGCACCTGCGGCGCGCAGGGTGCCGATGAGCACGGCAGTTTCCTTGGTGACGTGCAGACAGCCGGCAATGCGGTGGCCTTTGAGCGGCTGCTCCTTGGCGTAGCGCTCACGCAAAGCCATGAGCACCGGCATGCGAGTCTCGGCCCACTCAATCAGAAGACGGCCCTCTGCAGCGAGGGAGAGGTCGGCGACCTTGAAAGGCGGCGCCGAGACGGGGGCGGATTGAGTGGGCATGGAATCAGTGCGCGCAGGGTGCCTCGACCTGAGCCAAGGCATGTAGTTCAGGAACGAGGTCGAGTTTCTCCCAAGGGAAGAGATCGCGGCCGAAGTGGCCGTGAGCGGCGGTCTGGCGGTAATTCCAAGCAGCGCGAGCGGTGGAACCGGGCCCCTGGCGAAGGCCGAGACGACCGCAAATCCAGTCCGGGGTCATGGCCTCGCGCCGCTGCCAAGGCTTGATCTGGCGGAGCAGACGATCGATCTCGGAGTCGTTGAGTCCTTGGGCCGCGGTGCCGAAAGTGTCTACGCGCAGACTCAAGGGACGCGCCTTCCCGATCGCATAGGCGACTTGGACTTCACAACGTTCGGCCCAACCGGCCGCGACGACGTTCTTCGCGAGCCACCGCGCCGCGTAGGCGGCGGACCGATCTACCTTGCTCGGATCCTTGCCGGAGAAAGCGCCACCTCCGTGGCGTGCATAACCACCGTAGGTATCCACGATGATCTTGCGGCCAGTGAGTCCGGTGTCCCCGTGCGGTCCGCCGATGACGAAGCGTCCGGTCGGATTGATGTGAAAAATCGTGTCCTTGTGCAGCCACTGTGCGGGCAGCACCGCGCGAATGATGTCGCGCTCGACCACCTTGCGAATTTCTTCGATGGCCACTCGATCGGCGGTCTGCGTGGAGAGCACCACGGTGTCCACGGCGACCGGGCGATTGCCCTCGTAGCGGAAGGTGACTTGGGACTTCGCGTCTGGGCGCAGCCACGCGATGGCTCCACTGCGGCGCAGCTCGGCTTGGCGCTCCATGAGCCGGTGGGCCCAGTGAATGGGCGCGGGCATCAGCGGCTCGGTCTCGCGGCACGCGAAGCCGAACATCATGCCTTGATCTCCGGCACCCATGCCGCCTTCGGCGTTCTTGTCTTCATCCACGCCGATCGCGATCTCCGGCGATTGGCGTTGAATCGTGGACATCACGCCGCAGGAGTCAGCGTCGAACCCTGCGCCGGCGTAGGTGTAGCCGATTTCACGCACCACCTCGCGCACGAGGTCTTGCACGTCCACGTAGGCCTGGGTGCGAATCTCGCCGCCGACCACCACGAGACCGGTCGTGGCGAAGGTCTCGCAGGCGACGCGGGAATCGGGATCTTGGGCCAGGCAGGCGTCCAGCACTGCGTCGCTGATCTGGTCGCAGACCTTGTCCGGGTGACCCACGGCCACCGACTCCGAAGTGAAGAGTTTGCGCTCCATGATTCAGGCGGAACTGGGTCCGAGGATGCCCGCGCGTTCCAGTGCTGCGAAGGTACTTTCGGCCGCTCCGCGCCGCGATGCAAGCGCATCGGAGGCGGCGCGTCCAGCGCGGCGTGCGGCCTCAGGATCCGCCAGCCAGGACTCCACGCATCGTATCACCCCGGCCGCATCGGAGGCACGCAGCAGGCCTTGCGCCTCTTCGAGTAGCAGGACTTCCTCGCTGAAGTTTTGGACGTGCGGACCGACGATCACGGGAACGCCCAGTGCCGCAGGCTCCAAGACATTTTGCCCTCCGTGAGGAAGCAGGCTTCCGCCGAGAAAGGCCACGCGGGCGCCACGAAAGGCCGATTCCAGCTCGCCGAAGGTGTCCACCAGTAGCAAGGTTCCAGCCGTCAACGTGTCGTTGAGGCTCAACTCGGAGCGGCGGCGTAGCGGCCCGGGATGCAGTTTTTGCAACTCCACGAACAACCGATCGGAACGTTCCGGATGTCGCGGCACGAATGCCGCGATTGCGCGGTCCCGCGCGGGGCTTGCGGCCCAGGCACGCGCGAGTTCGCGTTCTTCCGGATCGTGCGTCGAGGCGAAGACCACGAGCGGTGTTCCGGCGCTCCATCGCGCCCAGGGCGAGGCGCGGAACTGCTCATCTTCCGCAGCCGTGGGCAGATTGTCGTACTTCAGATTGCCTGTGACCACCACGCGCTCGCGCGGCACTTCCAACTCGCTGAAGCCACTCGCGTAGCGCTCATTCTGCACTCCATAGAGCGCGATCCGGTCGAAGCGTGGTAGCCAGCGCTGCACGCGGCGATAGCCTCGCACCGAAGCCTCGGTGATGCGGCCGTTGACGATGGCCACCGGAATGCCTCGTGCATGGCATCCGCCGAGAAAGTTGGGCCAGATCTCGAGCTCGGCAAGCACGACGGCGCGGGGCCGTACCCGCTCCAGAAATCGCCGAGTAGCTCCCGGAAGGTCTGCGGGATACGCCAGGACTGCCAAATCCGGATAGGCCGCGCGCGCCGTAGCCAGCCCCGCTGGGGTGGTGCTGCTCAGGGCGATGGGAAGTTGCGGGCGGCGTGCACGCACGAGCTGCACCAGCGGACGCAAGGCTTTGATCTCGCCGACCGAAACTCCGTGCAGGAGCAAGGGGCGGAGCGCTTCCGTCGGCGTGCGCGCAGCAAACCCGAGCCTTCCAGGCAGCGCGCGCCGAAAGCCCGGGCTGCGCGCGCAGCGCCAGAGGATCATTGGCAGCAGCAGAAGCGCCGCGAGATACAGCAGCAGGCCGTAGGCGAAGAAGGCGCCGGAGCGGGTCTCCTTCATCCTCGCGGGTGCCGCCAGTTCCGTCTCACTTGCCGTGGCACTGCTTGAACTTCTTGCCCGAACCGCAGGGGCAAGGCGAGTTTCGCGGCACCTTGTCCGTGGCCGCTTCGGGCGGAGGCGGCGCGGGAGTTTGCGTCTGCGAGGCAGACTCCATCTGAGCCGTTGCGCCGCCGGGCGGGCGCCGTCCGGCCCCGAGCGAGACCGAATTTTGCTGCTGGTAGCCCACGGCGACTTGAGGACGCGGACGTTGCCCCGGCTGCGCACCACCGCCTGCTGCTGCGGCCGGCGCTCCACTGGCAGCCCCAAATTCAGGATGGAAGGCGCGGGCGCCTTGCCACACACCGCTCGGCAGAGTCGGTTCTTCGCGCAGTTCCACTCGCAGAACGTAGTTGGTGACCTCCTCTGCGACTTCTTCCAACATCAACTGGAAGGCGGAAAGGCCTTCGCGTTTGTACTCGTTCTTCGGGTCCACCTGCGCGTAACCGCGCAGTCCAATGCCGGAGCGCAGGCCGTCCATGGCGTACAAATGGTCCTTCCACTTGTGATCAATGGCGTTCAGCACCAGGAAACGCTCAAGCGAGTGCATGCGGTCGACGCCGAGACGTTCAGACTTTTCGCCGTAGCGCTCCTCCACCTCCGTGCGCAGGCGCGTGAGCGCGGCTTGCCAGCCGAGGGCTTCCACTTCCGTCGCGGTGATCGGACTGGCCCATTTGCGATTTGCCCAGAGAGCGAGAGCATCGAATTCGGGCTGCGCTTCGCGGCCGTCCCCGGCCCAAGCAGCGTCTGAACTCGCAAAGACTTCATCGAACATGGCCATGATGCGCGCGCGCAAATCTTGGCCTTCGAGCGCAGTCTGGCGCTGCTCATAGATGATGCGCCGCTGCTCGTTCATCACTTCGTCGTACTCGAGCAGGTTCTTGCGGATCTCAAAGTGCCAGTCTTCTACTTTCTTTTGGGCTTTGCGGATCGCGTTGGAGACTAGGCGTGACTCGACCGGCTCGCCTTCCCCCATTCCTGCGCGCGCCAGGAAATTCTTGACCCAGTCGCGATAAAAGCGCCGCATCAAGGGGTCGTCGAGGGAGAGGAAAAAACGAGAACGCCCCGGGTCGCCTTGACGGCCGGAACGGCCGCGGAGTTGATTGTCAATCCGGCGCGCCTCGTGACGCTCACTGCCGATCACGTAGAGCCCACCGGCCTTGAGCACGTCTTCGCGCTCGACTTTTTGCTGCGCCACGAGCTCCGCGCGCAGAGCCTCGATCTGCGCTGCATCTTCTGGCGCCAATCCGCGCTGTTTGATTTCGCGCTCGATGAGGGCGTGCACGTTGCCGCCGAGCACGATGTCCGTGCCTCGGCCCGCCATGTTGGTCGCCACCGTGACCGCGCCTTTGCGTCCGGCTTGCGCGATGATCTCGGCTTCGCGCTCGTGCTGCTTGGCGTTGAGCACTTCGTGGCGAATGCCGCGACGGTTCAACATTCCAGAGAGCAGTTCTGAGTTCTCGATGCTGGTGGTGCCGACCAGGGTCGGCTGCCCGCGCTGCTGCGCATCGGCGATCTCATTGCTGATGGCCTTCCACTTGTCCTCGACCTTGAGGAAGACGACGTCTTTGTCGTCCTTGCGCGCGATCGGCTGGTTGGTGGGAATTGCGTAAACGTCGAGGTCGTAGATGCGCGCAAATTCGGCCGCCTCCGTCATGGCGGTTCCGGTCATGCCAGACAGCTTCTTGAACAGACGGAAATAGTTCTGGAAGGTGATGGTCGCGAGAGTTTGGTTCTCTGCGCGCGGGCGCAGGCCCTCCTTGGCTTCCACCGCTTGATGCAGGCCGTCGGACCAACGCCGCCCTTCCATCATGCGGCCCGTGAATTCGTCCACGATGATGATCTGGCCGTCTTTGACCACGTATTGGTCATCCAGCCCATACAAGTGCAAGGCGCGCAAGCATTGCTCGAGAATGTGCGGCCACTCCATGTTCTCAGGGCTGGAGTAGAAATCCTCCATGCCGAGCAGACGTTGGCCTTCGATGATGCCGTCCTCGGTCAGAATCGCGGAGCGCTCCTTTTCCTTGAGCTCGACGTGCTTCTCCGGCACGAGTTTGCGCGCGGCGGTCATGCCTACCCGATATTTCTCCGCGTCGCCGGTTGCCGGGCCGCTGATGATCAGCGGCGTGCGCGCTTCGTCCACCAAAATCGAGTCCACTTCGTCTACGATCGCGAAGTCAAGGTCACGCTGGACTTGGTCTTCCACTCGCGACTTCATGTTGTCGCGCAAGTAGTCGAAACCGAATTCGTTGTTGGTGCCGTAGATGATGTCGCAGGCATAGATCGGATGCCGGTCCTGCGGTGACATCCAGGATTGGATCGCGCCCACTTTGAGGCCGAGATATTCGTAGACCGGGCGCATCCATTCCGCGTCGCGGCGCGCTAAGTAATCGTTCACCGTCACTACGTACACCTTGCCGGCGAGTCCGTTGAGATAGCCCGCGAGAGTGGCGACCAAGGTTTTGCCTTCACCGGTGGCCATCTCGGCGATGGACCCGGAGTGCAGCGCCATGCCGCCGATCATCTGCACGTCAAAGTGACGGAGTCCGATCGTGCGCTTGGCGGCCTCGCGGGTCAGCGCGAAGGCTTGCGGCAACAACTCGTCGAGCGGGCGGCCGGCCGCGACCGCCTCTTTCCACTGCGCGGTTTGGGCGCGCACAGCCTCTGCGTCCAAGCCCTGGGCCCAAGCCTCGTGGGCCGTGATTTTGGAAACCGAATCGCGCATCTTGCGCAACCGGCGTTCGTTTTGCGAACCGAAGGCTCGGTTCAGCATGCGTCCGAAGGAGTCCCCCAAACCGCGCAGGGAGTCCTGAATGGAGTCGAAATCCATGGTGCAGGAAGTTGCGCCCTCTAGCGGGGATTCCGCGTGACGCTGAACCCACAGGATACGGTTCCCGGCACACTGAGCGAAGCCCGCAGTTCCTGAAGGGTGACGCCCTCTTCGGCGAGCAAGCGGCGCATCTCGGTGGCGACGGCGCTGATCGCATCTGGCCGTCGGAAGAGCACAGTACCCAACTGCACCGCCGTGGCCCCTGCAACCACGAATTCGAGGACGTCTTCGGCGCTGGTGGCACCTCCCGAGGCGATGATCGGAATCTTGACGGCTTGGGCGCACTCCCACACTAGGCGCATGGCCACGGGTTTCACGGCCGGCCCGGACATTCCGCCGGTGCGTCCTCCGAGTACTGGCCTCCGTTTGCGCCAGTCCACCAGCATTCCCACCAGGGTGTTGGAAACGGTGAGTGCATCGGCGCCGGCCCGCTCTGCCGCTTCGGCCAGGGGTTGGATGCGCGTGACGTTCGGCGAGAGTTTCACCCAGAGCGGCTTGCGAGTGGCGGTGCGGCACGCGCGCACCACTTCGTCGAGGGCGACGGGATCCGTTGAGAACACCATGCCCCCACTCACGTTCGGGCAAGAAAGGTTCAACTCAATCGCGGCAACGCCGCGCATCGCGTCAAAAGCTTCGGTCATGAGCCGGTAGTCTTCGGCCGAGTGACCGCCCGCGTTGGCGACGACGGGAACCGGAACCCGTTCTAATTGCGGAGCGACGTTGGCACGCCAATAGGCGAGTCCTTTGTTCTCCAATCCGATCGAGTTGAGCACGCCTCCGGGAAACTCCGCCATGCGCGGCGGCGCATTGCCGTGCCGCGGTTCCGGGGTGACCGTCTTCAGCACCAGCGCGCCAAGATCCGCCGAGTCCAGGAACGCAAGCGCGGCGGGATCGTGCCCGAAAGTGCCCGATGCCGTGAGCAGTGGCGAATTCAGGCTCAGGCTGCCGACGCGGAGAGCAAGCATGCCAAGCGGCATCTTACTCCACAGGGGCAGGCTGCTTCAGGCTCAGGTTCGCTGCGCCTGTGAGCAGCATGAGGAAGCCTGCGAAGATGAACGAATCCGCAAAATTGAAAATCGGCCAAGGATCGAAGAGCCAAGGAACGAATCCAGGCCACCAGCCTGGCTCTCCGAAGCGCACCATGATGAAGTCGCGCACGTGACCGTCTCCGGACCAGGGCATCCACGGCGCCAAATTGTCGTAGAGGTTGCCCAGTGCCCCCGCGAGCAGCAGCCCGAGCACGAACATGCCGCAGCGATTGCCGTTGGGTTGCCGGGACACGAAATAGATCAGCACGCCGACCGCGGCGAGACGGACGATGGTCAAGGGAATGGTCAGGCTCTGGCCGAGCCCCCAGATGCCTCCGGGATTCCGCACGCAATAGACGGAGAGCCAATCTCCGAGCAGTGGACGGGACAGTCCGTTGCCAACGGCGGAGAAGGACCAAGATTTGGTGAGCAGATCCGAGGCGAGCAGCACCGCCACCATCAGGAAGAACAGCGGGCGCCGCATTCCGGGCGCATCTGCCGGGCGATCAGTCCTCACCGAGCACGCCTTCCTCAGCCGCAGCTTGGCACTTCACGCAGAACTTCGCATAAGGCACTACGGTGAGCCGGCGATCCGGAATCAATTCTTCACAAGATTCGCAAGCACCGAAGGTGCCGCCGTCGATCCGGTCCAGGGCTTCCTGCACGCTCTGCAGGATTTCGTCTTCGTTCTCGATCAAGCCGAGTTGAAAGTCACGCGAATAGCCCTCAGAGCCGAACTCTTCGGACTCGTCCAAGGACGCGCCTTCATCGGAAACCAGAACCGATTCCTCCATGCGCTCCACCTTGGCTCCCAGCTGCCGCAGGATGTCGAGGAGAATGGCTCGGTACTTGGTTTGCTTCGCTTTCGGTAGCTTGGCCATCGCGTTACTGTGAGGGTCGGCCCCCCACCAAAGGCCGGAGATCTTAATGAGGCGCGCGCACGAGGGTCAATCTGAATCCGCGGACTCGGCGGACGCCACGCTCGATGCGCGACGCGCGGAGTGGCTGGCCGCGCTGGCCGCCGAGTCCAGTCTTGCTGGCAACACCCTCGCCGCCTACCGCCGCGACTTGGCTCGCGCGCAGACGTTTCTCTCCAGGAAACGCCTGCGGCACTGGGAAAACCTCACACCTGACCTGCTCGCCAGACTCATGGCTGATGGCCGCGCATCCGGACTGGCGCCGGCCTCGCAGCAGCGAATGCTTTCCACGCTGCGGAACTTCTTCCGCTGGATGCGGTCGGAAGGAGTGCTGGAAGGCCGGGATCCCACGCGCGGAGGTTCCCGACTCCGGCTCTGGGATCGGCTACCGCAAGTGCTCTCGCCGGAAGATGCCCTCGCCTTGCTCGATGCGCCGGATCCTGGCCGGGCGCTGGGATTGCGCGATCGCGCCTTGCTCGCGCTGCTCTACGGAGCCGGCCTGCGGGTTTCCGAAGCCGTGGGATTGACCCTGGATGGACTCGTCCTGCGCGCGCATGCGGGTGACCAGGAAGCCGGAGTACTGCGGGTGACGGGTAAAGGAGACAAGGAACGGCTGGTGCCCTTTGGCGGCGAAGCGCGTCGTCGAGTGGAGGATTGGCTGGTGAACGGGCGGCCGCGGCTCAAGCCTCGCTGCAACCACTTGTTGCTCACCCGCAGCGGTGCTGCGCTCGACCGGCATCGAGCCTTTCGCATCGTGCGCGCGGCGGCGCTGCGCGCTGAACTGACGCAGCCCGTGCATCCGCACACCTTGCGCCATTCTTGCGCCACACACTTACTGCTCGGCGGCGGAGATCTGCGCGCAGTGCAGGAGTTTCTGGGACACGCGGACTTGCGCACCACCGAGCGCTACACCCACGTCGAGTCGGAGCAGTTGCAGGCCCTGCACCGTCTGCATCATCCGCGCGGTTAGAGCCGCATCACGGCAGCACGCGGCGCAGGTGTTCTTGGAGCGGCTCCACCAACTCCCAACTCATTCCGGGCAAGTCGGCGAGTGTGCGCGGATCGGCGTCTCGCAAACGGGCGAGTTCCCCGGCGCACCAATCCAGCAGGACCGTGCGACGCTTAGGACCGATCCCCGGGACTTGCTCCAGCACCAAGCGCAAGTTCTCCCGCTTCTTGCGGTGGAATCCAATCGCAAACCGATGCGCTTCGTCACGTAGACGTTCGAGGAAAAGCCGCTCCGGCGTGCCGCGCTCCAAAATCACGGGTTCCGCGCGTCCGGGCAAAAAGAGGCGTTCCTCCGCGGCCACCGGACCGCGGCCGCGCCGTGCTTTGGCCAGCGCCACAACCGGCAAAGGAATCGCGTCCGGACGCAGCACTTCTAAAGCGGCGGAGAGTTGCGGCCGTCCTCCGTCGAGCACGAGGAGATCCGGGAGGCCCTCGTCCGGAGCGCGCTTCAGCATCCGCGACACCAATTCACGCATGGCCCCCGCGTCATCGCGATGATGGGCTGCGACATGCACTATCCGCCGCAGGGGCGGACGCATTTCTACGGGCGCGGCACCCCCGACCCCCTGCGCCCCGACATCACGCTGCGCTCGCTCGAGGCGAAATCGGCGCGGCT
>CAZCXL010000084.1:0-392 GCA_964502625.1 uncultured Planctomycetales bacterium
CGATGTCGCAGGTTTTGCAGTGGACGCAGTTGGATGCGTTGATGATGAGGCCCTTGTCCTTCTGCCATTCGTAAACGGCGGCGGGACAGAAGTGTTGACAAGGGTTGCCGTACTCGCGCGTGCAGCGCGAAGTGCAGATGTCGGGTTCCAGCACCACAAGGTGGCAAGGCTGATCTTCCTCGTGCACCGTGCCTGAGTGGTAGACGCTGGTCAATTTGTCGAAGGTGAGCTCACCGTCGAAGCGCGGCAACGGCCGCGCATGTTCGCCGCCATCTCGGGCGTAGCGCTCGTGGTCCGACTGCATGGATTTTTTCCCGCCCGGCAATCGTCCGCCGCTCAACCCGCCGAGTCCGGCCCAGAAAGATCCGGTGAGGAAGCCAGATTGGAAGCCT
>CAZCXL010000084.1:402-9213 GCA_964502625.1 uncultured Planctomycetales bacterium
TCGAACTTTCCACAACTCTTCGTGCGCCCATGAAGCCTGAAACGATGACTCATAGAGCGCGAGCTTCTCCGTGCTGCAGCCGCCGCCCGCCAGCGCTTCGAGCGCAGCCTCTGCGGCCAACATGCCGGACTTCAGTGCGAGATGCAGACCCTTGAGGCGTGACGCATTCATGAAACCGGCCGCGTCGCCTAGGATCAAGAAGCCATCGCCCCAGAGTCGGGGCATTGAATAGAGGCCGCCTTCGGGCACGGACTTGGCGCCGTAGCGCAGCAGTTTGCCACCCTTTAGCATCGCGCTGAGGAAGGGATGGGTCTTCCACTCCTGCATCCGAGCGTGATAGTCGAAGGCCGGATTGCCCTGGTCGATGCCCACCACGAAGCCGATGGAAACGCGCCGATCCGGCAAGCCGTAGATCCATCCGCCGCCATATTCGCCGTCACCGAGCGGCCAGCCTGCGGTGTGCCAGACGGTGCCGAGCATGTCTGCGCCGGCCAACTCCCAAACTTCCTTCACGCCGACTCCCCAAATCTGTGGATTGCGCCCGGCTTGGAGTCCGCGCTTCGCAATCAACTGCTTGGTGAGCGAGCCACGCGTGCCTTCGGCGAGCACAGTGAGCCGTGCTCGGATCTCCATGCCAGGCTGAAAGTTGGAGTTCTCCTTTCCTTCCTTGTTGCGGCCTTGATCCACGGTCCGCACGCCGAGGACGGAGCCGCGCGCGTCGTGCACGAGGTCAGCGCCAGCAAAGCCTGCATACACGTCCACGCCCAGTTGCTCGGCGCGAGACGCGAGCCATTTCACTACTTCCGCCGCGGATACGATCCAATTGCCGTGATTCTTGAACGGGGGCGGCAGCATCAGCCCCTTGAGCCGGAACTTGGACTTTTCTGTGAACCAATACAGAGCGTCCTCGCCAACCTCGGCCTGAATCGGGAAGCCTTCTGCGCGCGCCTGTGGAAACAACTCCAGAATGCCGCGCGGATCCATGACTGCGCCCGACAATTGGTGCTTGCCGAGTTCGTCCGCTTTGTCCAGCACCAGAATCGACAGTTCCTCGTTCCGCGCCTTGGCGCGGCGCGCCAGGTCAATGGCGCAGGCGAGGCCGGCAGGCCCCGCTCCGACCACCAACACGTCCACTTCGAGGACTTCGCGTTCCATGGAAACTACAGATTAACGCGGCCGGATCAGAGACGCACGAACGGGTTGGTGCGCGCCTCGTGTCCGATGGTGGTGGTGGGGCCGTGGCCGCAGTGCACGCAGGTTGCAGGCGGCAACACGTAGAGGCGCTCGCGAATGGAGCGCTCCAGGTCAGGAAAAGAGCCGCGCGGGAAATCGGTGCGTCCCACCGAACCACGAAATAGAACGTCGCCCGCAATCAATTGGCTGCCCGCGGAGTCATGAAACACCACGTGGCCAGGAGTGTGGCCCGGACAATGCAAGACATCCAAACGACAGTCCCCCAGTTGGATCACGTCGCCCTGCTGCAAATCGTGATCCGGCTCCGGAATCTCCGCGGGAGGGAATCCGAACCTGCGCGCTTGCTCCGGCAGCGCGAGCCGCCAAAAATCGTCGCCAGACGGAAAGTAGAACGGAATCTTCAGCGCACGCTGCAAGTCTGCCGTGCCGCCGATGTGATCCAGGTGTCCGTGGGTCGCCAAGATCATGACGGGCGTCACTCCAAGCTCTCGCAGTCGCTCGAGCACCGGCTCGGCGTCGCCACAGTCACACACGGCGGCTTGGCCGCTCGTGCCGCAGATCAGGATGGTGCAGTTTTGCTCGAATGCGGTGACGGGAACTTCGTGGATCTTCAGCATCAGGATCCCTGTCCGAGCCAGGCGGAACCGTCGGCGTAGATCTCGCGTTTCCAGAGCGGTGCGCGCTTCTTCAAGGCGTCCATGATTTCTGCGGCCGCGAGAAACACCGTGCTCCGATGCTCCGCGGCCACCGCAACCACCACGGAGGTCTCCCCTGCGGCTACTGGGCCAAGCGCATGTTCGATGGCCACACGCAGTAATCCGTGCCGTGCGCAGGCTTCTCCGGCGAGGGAATGGAGTTCCGCCTCGGCCATGTCCGCGTAGGCCTCGTATTCCAGACGCAGCACGCGGCGGCCATCGGCGCTGGTTGCACGCACGGTACCCAGAAAAAGCAAGTTGCAGCCTGCGTCCGCGCCCTGCACGCACGCACGTGCCCAGGCCTCGTCAAGTGCGCCCGCGCGCAGGCGGATGGCGATGGTGGCGCTCATCCTCCGGAGACCGGCGGCAGAAAAGCCACCTCGTCACCTTCCCGAATCAGGTCTTGGTCTGCAGCCCAACGCGCCTCGACCGCCACGGCGTAGCGGCGTCCGCGCAAGGAAGAGTGCGCGCGCTCCGCCGCTGCGCGCACGGCGGCGACCGGCGCAGGAAGTTCGGTCATGATCTCCAGGCTGCGAGCCCCGCAGGCTTCCGCAAGTCCTGCGAAGAGCAATACCTTCACCATGGACTAGAACGGGACGTCGTCCACGTGAGCGCCGCCGAAATCGCCGGCGCCGGGAAAGCCGGGAGCGCTGGCGGCACGTTCTTGCGGCGCGCCACCTTGCGAGTCTCCGCGCTCTTCGCCGCGCGGGCCGCCCACGAATTCCCAGTTGTCAATGATGACTTCCACCTTCGTCCGGTTCTGCCCGGAATCCTTGTCTTGCCAGCGATCCTGCTTCAAGCGGCCTTCAATCAGGACCGGCTTGCCCTTCTGCAAAAAGCGCCCGAACGCGTCCGCGCGCTTGCCAAAAATGACGACGTCGAAGAAGGATGTTTCCTCCTTCCAGCCGCCTTGTCCGTCCGGAATGCGATCGTTGATCGCAAGGCCAGTCTTGGCGATGGTGGTGCCGTTTTGGGATTGCCGGACTTCGGGGTCACGGGTCAGATTGCCCATCAGGATGACGCGGTTGAAGGATGCCATGAGTCGATGCGGGGTCCTCCGCTATTCTAGGGTATGAGCGAGGCTGCCCCCATGCCCGAGCGACCCACTTCTCCTGAAGGCCGCGAGCGTCGGCGGCATCCGCGGACGCGCGTCCCGAATCTGCCTCTCACCCTGGACGACGGCGAGTCGCTCCGGGTACGAGACGTCTCGCGCTCAGGGGTCTGCGTCTTCGCCGAGCAGCCGCTGCGCATGATGACCCACGTCCGCTTCCGGTTCCGACTCCCCCGCCAGCCCGAAACCGAGGTTTCCGGCTCAGGGGTGGTGGTGCGCTGCGAGCGGATCTCCCCGGTCCTGGGCCATTACGAAGTCGCCATCTTCTTCCAGGAATTTGATCCTGGCAGTGAGATGCGTCTGCAAGGCTACCTGCTGGCGCTCGCCGACTCGGGGCGCTGAGCCGCGCGGGGAGCGAAGGCCAGGGCGCGCTCGATGCCACCGAGGTCCCGCTGCCGCCCGACCTCAGTCCAGCCCTGGCGCCGCGCGAGCGCGCTCAACTCCTGAGCGCGTCCGGCACCCACTTCAAAGATCAGTTTGCCGCCGGGCGCGAGGGCTTCCCGTGCGCGGGACAGAATCCTCGCATAGGCCGCGAGGGGTTGATCCCGGGGAGTGAAGAGCGCCGCGTGCGGCTCATATTCCGCGACTCCCGGGCCAAGTTCTTCCCCGGGGGCTACGTAGGGAGGATTCGAGAGGATCAGCGCAAACGGGCCGCGCACTCCTTCCATCCAGTCGGATTGGACGAAAGCGCAGCGCGTGGCGAATCCTAAGGCACTTGCATTTTGTGAGGCCACGGTGAGGGCTTCCGCGCTGCGATCCACTCCGAGGCCTCGCAAGTGCGGTCGCTCATGCAGCATCGCGAGGAGCAGACAGCCGGAGCCCGTGCCGAGGTCTGCGATCCAGCCCTGGGCTCCGACCTCCAGTTGATCGAGTCCGAGCTCGACCACCGACTCACTGTCGGGACGGGGCACGAGCACGCGCGCGTCGACGGCGAGATTCAATCCGTAGAAGCCTGCGCGGCCTTCCAGATAGGCCAGCGGCTCACCCGCGCCAAAGCGGGGCAGCCAGTCGAGGAACCGCGCAAGCGCGGCTTGCGGCGCGCGCTCGCCGTGCCGCAAGGCGGCCGTGGAACGATCCTCACCGCTGGCGCGGCACCAGAGCAACTCGGCATCCGCGCGCGCGTCCGGCCCCGAGGTCGGGGTTAGGTATTCCGCGCCATGGCGTATCCAAGCGGCGCGGTCGGCCGCGCCGTCGGGCTTCATCAGGATGCGGAGCCTTTGCCCGAGCGGGCTGCTTTCCGGGCTGCGACTTCCTCTTCCTTGCGTTTCTTCTGACTTTCGACGCCCTTGAGGGTGCCTTGCACGACTGCCGTCAGACACCACACGCTTGCGGCGATGACCATCACAATCGGCAGACCGTATTGAATGAAATCCAGTTCCTTCGATCCCGGCCAGGGCGCGAGATCCATGGGGCCGCGCACTAGACGCACGAGACCGAAGGCGCCGAGGAGGAGGCCGTCCAAGGGCACGAAGATCAGCGACATGCCGAGCAGGCCGCCGGAAACCGCAGGCATTGCCCAGGTCTTCGACATGCCCAGCCACGAGGCGCACACGCCCAGGACCGCGCAGGCCGCAAGGATCACGCCGAGGATCGTGTCGACGCCCCGCGCGGCGGCGGTCCAGGGGAGCAGAGTGCCCCCGAGGGTCAGCAAGTTGCCGAGGAGCAGTTTGGAGAACTGCGGATCTGAGGGCACTTGCACAGGTGCCGGAGGTAACTTCGCGTCGGCTTTCTTGGCTAGGGCGGCGGCAGCCAGCGCGTAAAGACCGCCGAGAATGGCGATGCTCGGGGCGGTGTAAATGCCTTCACTCGCTCCCATAGCAAGGCCGAGGACGCCAGCCAGCACGGCCACGGCGCCGCCGATCGGCGCGAGCGGTGCGGATGCGGGCTGCACGCGCAGGAGTCCGCTCCGCAGCAATTCGAAGGCCAGAAAGGCCGCCGCTGCCGCTTGCACGACGGCGATCTTGGCCGGGTAGGCGCCGAGTAGACCGCCGAGTGCCAGGAGCAAACCCACGCTCCCTCCCGCGAGTCCTTTCCGCACCGGGGTCGGCCCAGAAGCGGGGCCAACGGGATTCTGCGCCGGGGCGGGTGCCGGCGAGATCAGTTCAAATTCACTGCCGAGAGACAGCAGTTCTTTTTCTTTATTCTGCATGGGATTCCAGTGCGAAGGGAACCCGCGACCAGTCGCGGGTTAGAGAGCGGCCAGTTTCGCCTCCCGGTCGGCGGTCAGCAAGGCCTGGACGAGGCCTTCCAGGTGGCCTTCGAGGATTTTTTCCAGACTGTAGTTTTCGTTGATCCGGTGATCGGTCACACGATTTTGGAGGAAGTTGTAGGTGCGGATCCGTTCACTGCGATCACCGGAGCCGACCTGGTTGCGGCGCAGGTCTTGCCGTAAGGCTTCCCGCTTCTGGCGCTCGATCTCGTAGAGCCGGGCGCGGAGCAAGGCCAAGGCCTTCTCCCGGTTCCGCAACTGGGATTTGTCTTCCTGACACTTCACCATCAGGCCCGTGGGAATGTGCACCACCCGCACCGCTGATTCCGTCTTGTTGACACTCTGGCCGCCGGGACCGCCAGCGCGCATGGCTGTGAACTCGAGATCTTCGGGCTTCAATTCGAAGTCGACCGCCTCGGCTTCGGGCATCACGGCCACAGTCGCTGCGGAAGTGTGAATGCGGCCTTGGGTTTCGGTTGCAGGAACGCGCTGCACGCGATGTCCGCCAGACTCCCAACGCATTTCCCGGAACACGTCATCCCCGGACACTTTGAGAATGATTTCCTTCAGGCCGCCCATGTCGGAGGGCGACGAGTCCATGACCTCGACTTTCCAACCGCGCAACACTGCGTAGCGTTGATACACCCGGGTGAGGTCTGCCGCGAAGAGCGCAGCTTCTTCGCCGCCGGTGCCCGCGCGAATCTCCATGAGCGCGGGACGATTCGAATCCGGATCGTCCTCGAGCAAGTGATCGAGGAGCAGTTCCTCAAGCCGCTTGTCCTCGCGCTCGAGCACCGGCAACTCTTCCTCGGCGAGCGCGGCCATTTCCTGGTCTGCGCCTTCGATCATCTCGCGCGTCTCGGCGAGATTGCGTCGCACTTGGATCCACCGGCCCCACGGCTCCAGCACCTTGTTGATGGTGCCGAACTCACGCAAGAGTTCACCGTAGCCGGAGCGACCGGCGCGACCGGGTTGCTCGATCTCGGTTTCGATCTCGCGCTTGCGGCGTTCCAGAACCTCGACCTTGCGTCCGAGCAGGTCTTGGAGTTCCATGGAAAGCGGCAGCGCGCTGCTTGCCGCGAGTTAGCGCTTGCGCGCGTAACGCTTCTGGAAGCGGTCCACGCGGCCAGCGCTGTCAATCAGTTTCTGTGTGCCCGTATAAAAGGGGTGACAGACTGAGCAGATCTCGACGTGAATCGATTTGATCGTGGAGCGCGTGTTGAACTCTGCGCCGCAACCACACTTGACGTGGCAGTCGACGTAGTTCGGGTGAATGCCGTCCTTCATGACTCGTACCGGCCTGAGGCCGGAATCGGGCTGGGCATTCTAGCGCCGGAATCCGGCTTTCGCTAGCAGGGCGCTCACCTTCTCAGGATCAAAGCCCATCACCGTGCCGATGCTGCCTTCCTCCACCTTTGCCCAGCGGCCCGCCCAGCCCTGGATCCCGTAGGCGCCCGCCTTGTCCTGCCATTCGGTGCCTTTGAGATAGCGCGCAAGTTCTGCCTCTGGAACGGCGCTGAAACGCACGCGCGCCACATCCACCTGCTCGTGGGCCTGCTCGTCTGGAGCGAGCAACACCATGGCCGTCCACACCTCGTGTACTTGTCCTGCAAGCGCGCGCAACATGGATGCCGCCTCAGTCTGATCCGCCGGCTTGGACAGGATGCTGTCGCCCAGAGCGACGAGCGTGTCCCCCGCCAGCACAAATCGCCCGGCGCGTTGGCGCGCAACTTCCGCGGCCTTGAAGCGCGCGTGCTCAAGCACTCGCGCGCGAGGCTCAGTTGCCGTGATCGGTCCGTCGCTCGTCGGCGGAAGGACTTCGCACTCGATGCCGAGTGTCGCGAGCGCCTCGCGCCTGCGCGGAGATCCGCTGGCGAGGACGAGCGGCCCGCTCAATCCGCTCAGGCTCCGCCTTTGGCGGCCTTCGTGCTTTTCCGTGCTCGCGGCTTCGCTCCGCCCGGAGGTCCAGGATTCGCGAGCGGTTGGTGATACCCCGCTTCGGCAAGCAGTTCCGCGAAAGCCTCTGCGCTCAGTGTGGCGCGACCCTTGAATGCTGCTGCGATCGCCTCAGTGCGCTTGCAGCGCGCCGGTTTTGAAACCGGAAGCAATTCCGCCAGCGAGCAAAGGGCGAGGTAATTGGGATAACGCGCCTTGTCCACCACCAGCGGATCCACCAGTTCACGCACGGCGGCTTCCTTGGGATTGGCGGCAACGAGTCCCATTCTGCCCAGCAAGCGCTTGATGGCCGGAGTGATCGGAACCCCTTGGCCCTCGGGATCTTCCGGATCCATCGCGTCCAAATCGAGTGCGTATCCGGCGTGCGGAGGCGCCATGCCCACCGCATCCAGCAATTTGGCGCGGCGCTCGGTGCTGGCGTCATAGAGCCAGTCGAGTTCCAGGTGATTCTGCAGGCCGAACACGCGGCGCAGGTATTCCTGAGCAAGGGCGGCGCGCGGTCCGGCTTCGCCAACTCGCGAGGCAGTGAGCGCGTCTTGCACTTCGAAACGACGCGCGACACGCACCTCGTTCCAATGCGCGAAGGTTTCGCGGAGCACCTTCACGCTGCGCTCGGCAGCGGCATACGATCCGTTCTCACCTTGGAGAACGAATACCAGCAGGCGCTCGAGCGCACTCGTGCCCTCGGCGAGAGGCGGAACCTGAAAGGTTTTGCTCTCGATCCGAAGCACGAATGCCGCGAGATCCTCCGCGGAGGCTCGTGCCTTGACCATGAACGCGCCTATTGGGCGGTGGCCTTGGCTGCTGCCTTGGCGCGGCGGCGGGCGGTCTTGCTCTTGGTGCTCGGAACCTCGATTCCGCGCTCCTGTAGCAGGGTCGCCACGGTCTCGGAGGGTTGTGCACCCACGGAGATCCAGTAGCGAGCGCGCTCTTCGTTGAGATCGAAGTTCTTGCCCGGAGTGGGATCGATCGGATCGTAGTGACCGATTTCTTCGATCGGAGCGCCGTCGCGGCGCTTCCGCTCGTCGATCACGCAAATGCGGAAGTAGGGCCGGTTGCGACGGCCGAGACGCTTAAGACGGAGGGCGACTGCCATGAAGTTTGGAACGGCGATTGGAGTGGCGATCAGGCCGTGGGGAAACCGGGAAGTCCGGGCAGACGACCGCGCTTCTCAAGGTCTTTGAGCATGCGCTTTTTCGAACGGCCGCCACTCATGAGGCCGCTCATGGATTTCATCTGCTTCTGCATCTCTTGAAAGGACTTGTAGAGCCGGTTGACGTCGGCGACCTCGACTCCCGCCCCACGCGCCAGGCGCTTGCGACGGTTGCCATCGAGAATCTCCGGGTGGAGCCGCTCGCCCGAGGTCATGGAGAGGATGATCGCCTCCATGCGTCGAATCTGCTGGTCGTCCACCTGCTCCAAAAGGCCGGACATTTTACCCATTCCCGGCATCATTCCCATCACTTTCCGAAGGGAACCCATCTTTTGTAGGGTCCGGAACTGATCCAGCAAGTCCTGCATGGTCAATTTTCCGGTCATCATCCGCTGGTAGTCCACGACCGCGGTCTGCTCGTCAAAGGCCTCTTGGGCCTTCTCCACCAAGCCGACCACGTTCACGCTCTCCTCCACCGACGGATCGAAGACGG
>CAZCXL010000084.1:9223-9454 GCA_964502625.1 uncultured Planctomycetales bacterium
CGACCACGTCGCCGAGGTCGAGGATGCGGCTGGCCACCCTCTCGGCGTCAAAGAGTTCGAGGTCCCCCGGCTTTTCGCCCACGCCGAGAAAGGCGATGGGCTTGCCGGTGACTGAGCGCGCAGAAAGAGCGGCACCGCCTCGCGCGTCGCCGTCGAGTTTGGTGAGGATCAGGCCGTGCAGACTCAGCCGGGTGCCGAAGGCGCGCGCGGATTCGACCGCGTCTTGGCCGG
>CAZCXL010000085.1:0-9421 GCA_964502625.1 uncultured Planctomycetales bacterium
AACAGGGTCAGAGTGGCGCTCGCGAACGGCTGCATCCAGCGCACGCTGCGTCCAGCCACCACATTGCCCTCCAGCAGGACGCGCGGCCCATGCAAGGCCAGCGCCGCCGTGCTCGCAGCGCCGCCGAGAGCGATCACAAGATCGTGCGGGAAGTCGCGCGCCAACCGCCGCGCCCTCAGCATGGCTCCCGGAAGTCCAAGCGGCCGCGGCCAGCGTGACTCGTCGTAGCCCAAGGAGCGATGCGCGCGGCCTTCCGCAAAGTAGGCCCGCTCGACGGTTCGACCGCTGACCAGAAACAAAGTCTCATGGCCGCGCTCTTCCAGCGCTTCAGCCAATCCGAGAGCTGGCGTGAGATGACCGCCGGTTCCCCCGCCGACGAAGATCACGCGCATGCAGAACCGTGTTAGGGCAGGGCGGGGACAGTCAGGGTCTGACCCGCGCGCAGGTCTTCCGGGCGCTTGAGTCCGTTCGCTTTCATCAGCAGATCTGCGTGTCGAGAACTCCCGTAAAGCCTCTGTGAGATTTGTCCCAGAGTGTCGTTCTTTTGCACCACATAACTGCGTGCCTCAGTCGCCACAGGCTTGGACGCTGCCGGTGGCACCTTGACGGGCACCGCGCCTGGCGCGGGAAGCGGCGGCAGCACGAGCACGTCGCCGATGCGCAACTTCGTCGGATCGCTGAGTGCATTGGCTTGCATCAGCCATTTTGCGTGATCCGCACTGCCGTACTCCCGGCGCGCGATTTTGGAGAAGGTGTCGTTCTCGCGCACGCGATAACTCCGCGTGCCCGCCACCGCCGGAGCAGCTAGCGCAGGTGATGCTCCAGGAGGAGCGGATGCGAACGCCGGTTGAGTGTTCAACGCCTCTCCCAATTTCGGATTGCCGACCGGCGGACGTTGATAACTGTCGCCGTTAAGCCATGCCGGCCGCTCATCCGGCGGCATCAACTTCACGGATTCGAAGCCGGAGGTGTCCAGCAGCGGCGTGTGCGGCGCGGACTCTTTGGGGTCAGCGCGGCGCGAACCGGAGTAGATGCCAATTCCCGCGGCAACCAGCAGGAGAGCGAGTGCGAGCAAAGCAAGGCGGAGTCGAGGGTTCATCATGGCAACAAAGTGGCGGCCGGCGCCGGCGAGCGGCGCTCTTGGAATGCGGCCCGCAATGCCAGACCGAGCAATGCGGCGAGAGCAAAAATGGAGGAACCGCCGCGGCTCACGAAGGGAAGCGGCAGGCCCTTGACCGGCACGAGGCCGGTGATCATCGCCATGTTGTAGGCGGCTTGAACCGAGACCATGGTGGTGGCGGCGGCCATCAAAATCACGCCGTAGCGCGTGGCGGCGCGGCGCGCGATGGCGAAGCCGAACAAGGTGAAGGCGGCGTAGAGCGTCCAGATCGTGACGGTTCCGACCAATCCCCATTCTTCACCGATCACGGTCATGACGAAGTCCGTACGGCCTTCCGGCACGTGACCATTCTTCATGACGCCCAGTCCAGGGCCGCGGCCAGCCGGGCCGGCAGCGGCCATGGCCTCGATCCCGCGCATGACCTGTTCTTCAGGCTTCTTCCACCAATCGAGCCGGTCGGCGACGTGCGGAAAAAGCAGGAAGCCTGCCACGATCGCCGCAACTCCGAGGCCGAGCACAGCCCACAGAAAGTTTCGGGGAGCGCCGGCGAAGAGCAGGGTCACTCCGGTGACGAGCATCAGAATCGCCACCGAGCCGAGGTCCGGCTGCAAGAAGACCGGCAGCATCAACACGAGGAATCCCAGCCCGAGCAGCATCAGCGCACGCGGTTGGCGTAAGCGCAACGGATCGCGCACTACCCATGAGGCGAGCGCGACCGGCCATAAACATTGAAAGAAAAGTGAGGGCTGCAGCGTGAAGCCGCCAATTTCGATCCAACGCGTGGCTTCGTGGCTAGAGTGCCCGATGCCGGCCACCAACATCCCCAAGAGCACGATCCAAAGGATGGACTGCAGAGTCCAGACCGCGCGACGCGCGCGATCCGGATGAAGGAGGTAGCCGCCGATGAAGGCCGCAACCCCGAGCGCGAGGTGCGCACAATGCAGTCCGAGCGCCAGCCCCGCTTCGCCGGGAGGAGCGGCGCTAGCCGCAGTGAGCAAGCCGATCGAGGCCAGCAGCGCCACGCAAGTCACCCAAGCGAACGCGGGTTGCTGCGGACGTCCTTCCGACGTGAGTTCGGACGCGCCGCTCAGCCCGGAAGCGGTCTGAGGCTCGATCGGCGGCTGCAGCGCTTCGGAATTCATCGGAGTTTGATGAGAAGCAATCCAGCGGCGGCACTCAAGGCCCCCACCAACCAAAAACGGACCACGATCTTCTGCTCCGGCACACCGGAAAGTTGGAAGACGTGATGGAGCGGGGCCTTCTTGAACAAACGCCGGCCTCCGCTGAGTTTGAACCAGTAGATTTGGAGCAGACTCGTCGAGACTTCGAGCACGAACACGAAGGCCAGGAGCGGCAACGCAAACTCTTGTTTGGCCACGATCGCAAACCAACCGATCAAGGCCCCGAGCGGCAGCGATCCGCTGTCTCCTAAGAACACTTCGGCGGGGTGGGTGTTGTACCAAAGGAAGCCGAGAGTGGCGCCGAGGACTGCACCGCCCATGACGGCAAGTTCACCTGCGCCGGGCACGTAGGGAAGGTGTAAGTATTCGGCGAGCCCCGCGTGACCGACTGCATAGGAGGCGGCCGAGAGCGCTGCGAAGGTAGGCAAGGCGCTGCCAGCGGCGAGACCGTCGAGGCCGTCGGTGACGTTGACTGCGTGGGCGCAAGCCAGAATCAGGAAGGTCTCAAATCCCACGAAGATCAGCATGCCTCCCACACCCAGTTGCTCCGGCTGCGCGAAAAAGTCCTTGAGCAGCGGGAAGTAAAGCTGGCGGATCGGCGCGATTCCACGTTCTGGATCTCCGAGCATCCAATACGCAGCCACCACCCAGATCGCGAGGATCGCTGAAGCCCACAACTTCGCCGTGCGCGACAAGCCATTGCGCTCGCCCTCGCGTCGGAGCTTGATCCAGTCATCGAAAAAGCCCAGGGTGCTCATTCCCACCATGAGTGCCGCGCCGAGCAGCACGAGCGGTTCGCCGAGGTCCCCGCAAAGCAGAAGAGCGCCGAGGATGGCGCCCGTCCAAAAAATTCCTCCCATCGTGGGAGTGCCACTCTTGCCCGCAGCGCGATAGGCGGCGCCGACTTCGGAGCAATCGCTCATGTCGGCACGCTCGCCGATGCCGGCTGCCCGAAGGCGCCGAATCAAGGGTTTGCCCAACAACAGCGCCAGGGCGAAGGCAAGGCCGAAGGCAAGCGCCGCGCGCACTCCGATGTACTGAAAGACGCGAAATGGTCCCCACAATGACTCAAGCCAGGGCAGGAGGCCGATCAACATCTCAAGCTCCGCCCACCGCGCGACGGGGCGCGTCCTGAGTAGCGCGCTCGGAGAGTTGCGTGGCGGCGCGCGCCAAGGGCTCGATCAAGCGGTCCAGGCGCTCACCGCGCGATGCCTTGAGCAGCACGACATCGCCCACGTGCAGGGTGGCGGCGAGCGCGGTCGCAGCCGATTCGGCATCGGGGAAAGCTTGCGCGACACCCCCCGCACTCCGCGCGGCATCTGCGATCCATCCGCCTCCGCGGCCCACGCATGCCAAGGCATCGAGTTGCAGCCGCGCGGCATGCGCGCCGAGCGCGCGATGCAGAGATTCGGCCTCCGCGCCGAGTTCATTCATGGTTCCGAGCACGGCGACGCGCCGTCGCGCGCGCGGCCACAGCGACAAGGTGCGCAGTGCGGCCTCCATCGACAGCGGACTCGCGTTGTAGGAGTCATCGAGGAGAGTGAGCGCTCCGTAGCGATGCACTCCCAGGCGTCCCGTGGGACGTTGCAAAACCGCGAGCCGCGCGCGCAGCGACTCAGGCTCCACTCCCTGAGCAGCAGCGATTTCGGCGGCGCCAAGAGCCAAGGCTACTTCATGCGGAGCAACCAGGGGCAAGCACAGAGTGCCCCAACGCGGATGATCCAAGCGCCACGCGAGCGGCTCGGTATCGCGCACCTGGATGCCGGTTTCTTCCAGCCCCGGCAGTGGGAAAATGGGTGCCTGCCACCTGGCGGCTTCCACCCGCAGAACTTCGCTCCAAGCCGGTTCAAGCCAGATGCGGCCGGCTTCAGGCACGGCTGCGGCGAGCAAGGATTTCTCGTGCGCGATGGTGGCGAGACTGCCCATGCCTGCGAGGTGGACCGGAGAAACCGCAGTGATCCAGGCTTCGTCCGGACTCGCGATCGCGAGGAGACGCTCCATCTCGCCCGGCGCATTGATTCCATATTCCAAAACCAATTTGCGAGTGCCCAACGGCGCACCCAACACGCTGAGCGGCAATCCGATCTCGCTATTGAAGGAAGCGGGAGCCGCGTGCACTGCGCCGCCGACTCCGCCGAGCAACTGCGCCAGAAAATCCTTCGCAGTCGTCTTCCCTACGGTGCCGGTGATGCCAAATACTCGCGGCCGCAGGCGCTGCAGATGTGCGCGCGCGAGCACTCCCAGAGCCAACAACGGGTCCTCCACCTCGATGGCCGCCAAGTCACGCGGTCGCGCGCCGCATCCGGGTCGCACGAGTGCCGCAACCGCGCCACGTGCGGCCAATTCTTCCAAGTGCGCGTGACCATCCGTGCGCGCCCCTGTGAGCGCCACGAATAGGTCCCCCGGACCAGCCGATCTGGAGTCCGCAACCACGGAACGCAGCGGCCTAGCCCCATCCACCGGCGGCGGAGCACCGAGCAATCGGGCCACGTCAGCGACGGTCAAGCCAAGCATTGCACGGCCTCCGTAAGTTCCTGCCGATCGTCGAAGGGATGCCGCACACCGCGGATCTCCTGGTAGTCCTCGTGACCCTTGCCCGCCACGAGCAGCACCTCACCCGGCTGCATGCGTGTCAAGGCCAGACGAATCGCGCTGCGTCGATCGAGTTCGAGTTCCGCAGTTCCCCGCACCGCACGCACGCCCGCAGCCACCGCCTCCGCGATGCTCGCCGGATCCTCACTGCGCGGATTGTCGCTGGTCACGAGGCACCAGTCCGCGCCTTCGGCCGCGGCGCGTCCCATGGCCGCACGCTTGCGCGGATCCCGATCGCCTCCTGCGCCGAACACCACACCGATCCGACGCTGCGGAAAGGAGGCGCGCAGGGAACTCAGGACGCGCGCGATCGCGTCCGGGGTGTGCGCGTAGTCCACGAAGAGATTCCAGGGCGCTTCCTGCGCGACGCGCTCCAATCGGCCGGGCGCCGCATGCGCGCGCCCCAGCGCCTCTGCAGCTGCTTCGCAGGCAACCCCCGCGGCGCGCGCGAGAGCCCAAGCCAGCAGGAGGTTCTCCGCGTTGTGCAATCCAGCGAGCGTGCTCCGCACTCGAGCAACCCCCAAAGCGCCGTCCACATTCAATTCCACTCCGCTCGCGGAGCAGGAGGCTCGAGCCCGCAGATCGCCGTTGGTAGCGGCTTCGGTGCTCAACCCCCAACTCAAGATGCGCGCGGAGCTGCCTGCCACGAGCACCCTTGCCGGCCCGTAGGCAACCGGAATGAAACCGACGGCCTCCTGGGGTAACTCCACGAACAATCGCGCCTTCGCAGCGGCATAGGCTTCGAGCGTGCCGTGGAAATCCAGATGATCGTGGGTCAGGTTGGTCCAAGCCGCGGCGCTCAACCGAACGCCTGCTAATCGCTGCTGGACGATGCCATGAGAAGAGGCCTCAAATGCGCAAGCCCGCGCACCCGCGCGCGCTGCTTGCGCGAGCCAGGCATGCAAGCGGTCAGCTGCAACCGTGGTCTCGCGGGTTGGCTGAGCGGTGGCGCCAAATGCAAAGCCCAAGGTGCCCGCGCGCGCGCAAGGCAGTCCGCAGGCATCCAACACTTGGGCCAACAAGTGCACCGTCGTGGTTTTTCCGTTTGTGCCCGTCACGGCAGCGCACCACAGCGCGCCGCTCGGCTCGCCGGCGAGCCAGTGCGCGGCTTCGCCTGCCGCGCGGAGCAATTGGCTCTGAGAGTCCATCTCTAACGTCGGGACCAACTGCGGGCCGGCGGGAGCAGCCATCAACAAACCTGCTGCACCGCGAGTCAAAGCCTGCTCCACAAAAGCACTTCCCTGCAGTCGGGTGCCTGGAAGCGCGCAGAACAGGTCACCGCTCTGCACCTCGCGTGAATCGAAGCAGGCGCGGTGAATTTCGGGATTGGCGCCTGCGGCGCTGCCGGAAGGGGGAATCCCGGCGCGCGCTCCGTAGGCCATCAGTCGGCGCGCCAGGTCAGACCATTTCATGGCTCTACCGTGCTGCCACGATAGCCCGCGGTGATCTTGAATCCAAGTCTTGAACAGCGCGCAGACTTCCGCGCAGTTCCAAGGCGCGACGCAAGATGCGGCCGGCGCTCGGACCGGACATCAGCGAGCCCCTCGGCTTGCCGTTACTCGGATTGTCCACGACCACGATCACCACGATCTCCGGGTTCGGCAAAGGTCCGAAGGCCGTGAACAACAGGTCGTAGCCGTCTTCGTGGGTCTTTTTCGCGGTGCCGCTCTTTCCACCCCAACGCAAGTCCGGCCAGGCGGGTAGCACCTTGTCCTTACGATCGGCAATGACACCCTCCAGCCAACCCGAGACTTCGCGCGCCACAGCTTCCGGATAGACCCGCTGCCCCGGTCGGGGCGCGTCATCGAGGAAGAGCGAAGGTTGCCGCAGGATTCCACCATTCACCAGAGCCGACCACGCTGCTGCGAGGCGCACCGGCGTGAGTGAGAAAGCATGACCATAAGAGGTGGAAGCCACGCACCAACGCTCGGCACTCGGATGGTTCCAATCCGCGTCGCTCGGAAACAGACCTCGGTTCCCGTCGAAAATCGGAATCCCGATGCCGCGGTTGACGTCGAGGGATTCCCACAGTGCGCGCAGCTTCTGGGCCCCCAGGCGCATGCCAATCTGCGCCGCGCCGATGTTGGAAGAGTGGACCAAGACTTCGCGCGGCGTCATGGCATGGTTCGGCACCTCCGAAGCGTTGTGAATCACGCGGCCGGGAAGGCGCCAAGTGCCGCCGAAGTTCTCGAAATGCTCGTCCCGACGGATCACACCCTCGGCCAGCGCCGCCGCCACCACGAACGGCTTGGCCGTGCTCCCCGGTTCCAGTGCCATCACCGCCGGGAGCAGCCAACCGATCCCTTCCTTGCGGCCCGAGGCTGCTGAGGACTTCGCGCCGAAGTCAGGAAGGTTTGGATCGTAATCCGGGACGGCCTCCATCAGCAGAATCTGCCCAGTGTGGACATCCATCGCCACGGCGCAGGCCCATTCCGCTCCGGCTGCACGGCGCGCCTCCGCTAAGTCTTCGCGCGCAAAAGCAGCCAGCGCGGCATCGAGCGTCGTGCGCACTGCGGGTGCATCTTCACTCGGCTGGAAACCCAAGAGCGGATTCATCCCGTGGTCTCCGGCAACTCGCCGCGCCACGCGGCGTCCATCTTTGCTGCTCAAGCGCTCCTCACACGCGAGTTCCAAACCGGAGCCGCCGCGGCGGGTTCCCGGGGTCGCCTCAGGGTCGAGCAAGCCTATGGCGTGAGCCAACGCTCGCCCTTGCGGGTAGAAGCGTTGCCAATCACGCTCCAAGCGGATGCCATTTCCCGAACAGGGTGCCAGCGCCGCACTTGCGCGCGCCGCCTCAAGCTCGCCCAGATTCCGGGCCAGCACGCGAAAGACGGTGCTGGAGTAGAGGTAAGACTCCCAGACGGCCGCGTCGGCCCCAATCGAGCGCGCGAGTTCCTGCAGAGCGGCGCGCGCTGCGGCCTGCTTCTCCATCCCCCCCCCTTCGTTCTGCTCGCGCAGCCAGCGCCGCGTTTCGGGGCGGGCGTCCATCACCAGATTCCAAACCGGGCGGTCCTCCGCCAGAATCCGGCCGGAGCGATCCAGAATCGTGCCCCGGGGCGCCGAGAGCAGGATGTTGTTCTCGACGATCGCGTTGACCGTGTCCGCGGCCTCAGCCGGCGGCGCGCCTTGCACCATCAAGTAGCGGCCGAGCGCCGCAAGATAGAGAACACCCACCGGCAAGAGGGCCATGGTGGGTCGAAAAACGATGTCCTTACGATCCGCCATCGGGGGTGGGCTTCAGGCTGGGGGGTCAGAGGTTTCGATTGGGGTCGCTCGCGCGCGCGCGGCGCGCTTCTTCCCCAAGCTGCTCGCGCGTGAGGCGCTGCAGCGGCGAGGCCAACAAGGCATAGAGGGCGCGGTGCTCGCGCGCGCGATGCTCGCAGGCAAGTTCGCGGCGAACTTGCGCTTCGGCGCGTCCACGCGCCGCCAGGGTTTCGTTGCGGAGCACGATGCCCGTCATCACCTCGAGGAAGGCAAACACCAGCAGAGCGATGGCGCGTTCGCTCATGCCTTGGCCGTTCCGGTTTCACGGCGCTGCATGGCGCGCAGGCGCGCGCTTCTGGAGCGGGGATTCGTCCGCGATTCGTCATCGCTGGCTCGAATGCCGCCGGGGAGCAAGTCCTCGCAACGGCCGCCCTGCACCTCCGCCCGAATGGCTTCCTTGACGCGCCGGGCGTCGAGCGAGTGAAAGGAGATCAAGGCGAGTCGTCCTCCCGGAGCGAGCAGAGCCGGAGCTTGGTCCAAGAGCGATTCGAGCTCATTGAGCTCGCGGTTCACGGCAATGCGCAGCGCCTGAAAGGTGCGCGTGGCCGGATGAATGCCGGCACGTCCACGCGGAATGGTGCGCGCCACGAGTTCCGCAAGTTGCGAAGTGCGCAACAGCGGGCCAAAGCGGCGCTGATGCACGATCGCGTGCGCAAGGCGGCGCGAAAAACGCTCCTCACCGTATTCGCGCAACCACTCCTCCACCTCGTCCTCACTCGCGTGAGCCAACAGGACGGCCGCGCTGGTTTTTTGCGCGGAGCGATCCATGCGCATGTCCAACGGACCGTCCTGCTGGAACGAGAATCCGCGGTGGCGGTCGTCCAACTGATCAGAGGAAACTCCGAGGTCGGCAAGGAGGCCGGCGACCCTCCCCCGGTCGTCTGCCCCCAAGAGGCTGCCCAGAGCGGAGAACGGCGCGTGCGCAAACTGCACTCGTTCTCCGAAACGCGCGAGCCGCTCGCGGGCGCGCGTGACCGCCACGGCGTCGCGATCGAGCGCGAGCAGGCGAATGGAAGGTCCGGCCTCGAGCAGAGCCTCGGCGTGGCCGCCGCCGCCGAGAGTGGCGTCCACAAAGAGCCCTCCGCGTTCCGGGGCGAGCGCGGCAATCGTCTCGCGCAGCATCACCGGCACGTGGCGGGTGGGCTCCGGATTACTGGGCGGCGGTTCGAGATGTCGACTCACGAGGATCACGGCTGGACTCCAGGGGCGGGCGGTTCGGCGAGAAAATGCGCGCTCTGTTCGCGATAGAAGTCGTCGGCGCGCG
>CAZCXL010000086.1:0-6399 GCA_964502625.1 uncultured Planctomycetales bacterium
ACTGTTCCTCGCTCCGGATCTCTCCCTGTTGCACGGAGCCTATGGACCCCCCCGCGATCAAGTGTTGGGTGGATCCTGGCTCTTGGCGGACGGAGCGCACATCCGCAGCGGAGCGCGCGTCGTGAAGTCCGTGGCGGGCTACGACCTCACTCGCCTGCTCTTGGGCTCACGCGGCCTCTTGGGTGCGTGTGTGAGCTTGGTCTTGCGCCTGCAACCGATCCCACGCGCGCTGCAGTGCTTCAGGGTGAGGGATTCCCGCAGCCTGCAAGGCGCGCGCCTTCCCGATCCGCTCTGGCACTTCCAAGAATCAGCAACAGGCGCAAGTTGGGCCGCATGGGACGGATGTTCTCCGGAGCATGTCGCCCTCAGTCCTTGCTCAGAGACCGATTTCCACGAAGCGCGCACCCGCACTCTGCAGGCTTTCGCCTCGCTTTCTGCGCGCGTGGCTCACGCGAGCGTCCCCACAGCGCCGCCGCAGGGCCCCATGGATTGGCTGGCGCTGCAAGAAGGCATGGCAGTTTCGACCCAGGCCGCCCTTCCTGCGGACGCGCGCATACTTCCCATCACCAGCGTGGAGCCTTGGCTCGAACCGCTCGCAGAGGCCTTCGCTCCTGGAGCGCCTGCTTTTCACCGAGATCCGGCGCACGCGGCATGAAAGACGACGCCGCTGCTTGGCCACGCCCGGAAGGCAACACTTCCCTGCCCCCCACAGATCCCCTGCAAGGTTTTCCTGGCCTGCTCGACTGTGTGCACTGCGGGCTCTGCCTCCAGGCTTGCCCGACTTACCAAATCACTGGCATCGAGAGTGACTCGCCGCGGGGTCGCATCACTCTGATGCGCGCCCAGGCTGAGGAGCGCGCGACTGCGGAGGCAGTGGCACCCTGGGTGGATCGTTGCGTCATGTGCCGCGCATGCGAGCCCGTTTGCCCCTCGCAAGTGCAGTACCACCAACTCGTCGAGCGGCAACGCGCTGGAGCCGCTGTGAACCGCCGACCGAGTTTTCTGGAACGCTACGCAGGCTCCGCACGGCTCCAGAAATGGCTCGGATTCCTCGCGCGCGTTTCGCGGCGCATGGGTCTGCTCTACCTTGTGGAGCGCCTCGGTCCCGGCGCCTTGCGCAGCCTGGCCGCCTCCGTGCCTGCGCGGCCACAACTCTGGAGGCCTGCTCCGGGCCGTATTTTTCCTGCGCGAGGACTGCAGCGCGGACGCGTGGCTCTGCACCTGGGGTGTACCTATCCGGAATTGCTCGGAGGAACGCTGCGCGAAGTGGTCGCCGTGCTCACTCACGAGGGCTTCGAAGTGATCGTGCCCACACAGCCTCCCTGTTGCGGCGCCCTGCATGCTCACGCCGGCGCCACGGCGCAAGGGGCTTCCCTCGCTGCCGGCACGCTTCGTGCCTTGGTGCATGCGGACGCCTGGATCGTGCCTTCCGCGGGATGCGCTGCGCACCTACTTGGCGTGGATCCCAGCGCAACCGTCAGCGAGCCGATGCGGTTCCTGCGGCGTCAGGGAATACGCGGGCCGATGCACTCTTGCGCGCAAAGCGTCACGCATGCGCCGCCCTGCCATCTACTGAACGTGCTCGGCGGCGTGAACGAGACCAACCAACTCTTGGCCGACGTTCCCGGAGTGAAAGTGCTTCCGCTCGCGGAAGCGAGCCTCTGTTGCGGTGCCGGTGGCGCTTCGTTTTCTCGGCAGCCGGAAGTGGCAAGCGCGCTTGGCGCCCGCAAAGCCGAAAATGTGATCGCAAGCGGAGCCGCTTGGGTCCTCGCAGGCAACCCGGGTTGTCTGTTGCAAATCGAAGCCGCCTTGCGCCGCCGCGGAAGCGAAATCTCCGTCGCACATCCGGTGCGACTGATTCGTGAAGCCCTGGGCGCAACTTTACCGGATTAGAGCGCGGAGTCCTTGGGAGTCGCGTCCAGAAACATCCACAAGGCCGTGAGAATGGCCGCGATCGTCAGAGCCACGAACGCGGCGACCGCGCGCCGATGTTCTCGCCGTGCTGCAGGGCGGGTGCGCAACTTCCATCCCGTCCAAGCCACCGCAGGTACGCAAGCCACCGCCGTAAACGCGAATCCAAGATGCACCCAAAGACGCATGGGAGCAAAATCGAAGGAGCGTCCGAACAATTCGGCCTGCACGATGGCGGCAGCGAGCACGATGAGCGTGCTGATTGCAAAGCAATAGTGCAACGGCCGGCGCCCGGCTCGCCCCGTCCTCAGCGTGATGCCCAGGAGGACGACGGTAAGCCCCAAATTGGCGATGAAGAGAGTCGTGTTCAGGCGCGGGAGGATACCATCGTTCGCTTCATGCTCAGCGGACTCGCCGGCTTACTCTCCCTCCTCTGCTTCCCTCTACCGGCTGTGGCGCAGGAAGCCCCCCCGCCGCGCGATGCGGTGTTGCTCCGCCAGGTACGCATCTGGGAGGGCGACTCAAACAGCGCCGAGCGCCGCGAGGATCTGCTGTTCCGGAGCGGTAAGCCGGTCATGCGCGGTGAGTTGCGTGCAGAAGACTGGCCCGCGGCGCAGATCGTCGAGGCTGAAGAGGATTGGATTCTCTACCCGGCTCGCCTGCACGCGGATTTCGAAGCCAAACTGCGGGAAGGCGCCGAAAATCCTTATCAGAGCGTGGCGAGTGATGAGAGCGCCGGCCCGGTGCCGGAAATGGAATATGGTGCGCGCGGTTCGTTCCGTGCATGGGAGCATGCGGCAGATCTTGCCGAGTGGCGCGCCGATGAAGGCAAGGCCTGGCGTGATGCTGGCTTCACGCGCGTGCAAGTGTTGCCTCAGCGCGGACTCCTGCAAGGTCACGCCATGTTGGCCGTCCTCAACGGCCTGCCGCTCGGAGATTCTCTGCTGCTGCGCGACGGGCTGGAAGTGCGCTCGCTGCGGGGAAGCGGCGGCTATCCCGGCACTCCGATGGGCGCACTCGCCGTGCATCGCCAACTTCTGCTGGACAGCGCAGTGCGTGCAGAGGATGCGGCCTCCCGTCCGGCTCCAGATCTCGAACTTGGAGCGCGTCCCCTCTGGCGGGCCCGCGGCGCACGCGAAGTCGAGAATCTGCTCGATCTCATGCAAGGCCAGGCTCCGGGTTGGCTGATCCTGGGGGGTCGCGAGTCATGGAAGCATGCAGAACGGTTGCTCGCCGCTCAGGTGGGAGTGCTCTACACGCTCAATCTCGAGGACGAGCCGAAGTCGGAGGAAGATCTCGCCTACGACGACGCGGCTGAGCGCAAATGGTGGCAAGCTCCGCAGGCGCTGCGCGCCGAGCAACGGCGCGAGTATCAGGAAACTATGGAGGATTTCCTCAAGTTGCGCGCCTCGGGCGTGCCCTGCGCACTGGTTCCAGGCGCTGGCGCCAAGGATCTGGCCGCCGATCTGGGATTGATCCTGAAAGCGGGTGCCACGGCCGACGACCTGCACCGCGCGCTTTCGAGCGACGTGGCCAGCCTGCTGGGCGCGGCCACTAGTGATGACTGCTTCGTCAGTCGGGGCGCCCACGATCCTTCCAAACCGGATCTGTGCTGGGTGTTCGCCGACGGCCGCGGCTTTGAGTTCCCGAAGAAGAAAGAGGAAGCAAAAGGGGCGGATGGCGAAGGGAAGGCGGCGGCCGGCGATCCTCAAGCGCTTGGCGGTGACTGGGAAATCACGATTGAATCTCCGATGGGCGAGCGCAAGTTCGGTTTGGCTCTCGAGCCTACGGCGAGCGAGGCCTCCATTTTCGAGGTCGAGGCGCCTGCCGACCGCAAGTCCGCTCGCAACGTGAAATTCGACGGCGCGAGCATCCATCTCGACTTCATGGTCGAGGAGATGCAGATGGACGTCACCCTCTCCTTGCATCTGGATGGGGAAGAGTTACGTGGCGAGCTGGTCTCTCCCTTTGGCCCGGCTTCAGCCGTGGGTCGCCGCCTCGCGGGCGCCGCGGCTCCGACTCCGGGTGGACGCCCGGGCGGCGGCGGGCGCCGCGGAGGTCGTGGCGGGCGTGGCGATCCTTCGAGCGAGGGCGAGGCCGCCGAAAGCAGCACGGAGGACAAGCCGAAAGCCGAAGACCGTTTGGGACATCCGCAATGGCCTGTCGAGAGCCAGGCGGATCGCATGCCGGCTTCGGATTGGGGTAAGTCGCGTGGCAACTCCGTACTCCTGCGCGGCGCCACGCTCTGGCGGGTGAACGGCACCGCTCCCAAGACCGGCGACCTCTTGATCGTGAACGGGAAAATCGAGGCCGTCGGCGGCCGCATCTCCGCGCGCGACGGAGTTCCGGAAGTGGATGCAAGTGCGTGGCACGTGATGCCCGCGGTCATGGACGCGCACTCCCACCTTGCGCTCGATGCGATCAATGAAGACTCAATGAGCATCACCGCCGAATGCCGCGTTGCCGACATGCTGCATCCCGGAGAGGTCGGGATTTGGCGCGCGGCCGCGGGCGGCACCGCTGTGGCGCAGGCCCTGCACGGCTCCGCGAATCCCATTGGCGGCCAAGCCGCGGTGTGGGAATTGGACTACTACGCCACCCACATTGCGGATCTGCTGTACCCCGATGCCCCGCAAGGCATCAAATTCGCACTCGGCGAGAACGTCAAGCAATCCAACTCTCCGAACCCGACTCAGCGCTTCCCGGCGTCACGCGTGGGAGTCGAAGCCGTCTACCGACGGGCCTTTACCGCAGCCCAGGATTATTCCGCGGCCCGTGCGCGCACCACGCAGGGCCAAGGGACTGACTTTCATCGCGACGTCCGGCTGGAAGTCTTGGCAGACATTCTCGAGGGAAGGATTCACGTGCAATGCCACTCCTATCGCGCAGACGAGATTCAGATGTTCTTACGCATCTGCCGCGACTTCGGAATCCTGGCGCCGACCTTCCAGCACGTACTCGAGGGCTACAAGGTCGCGCCGGAACTCGCGGCCTATGGCGCGATGGCCTCCACCTTCAGCGATTGGTGGGCTTACAAGTACGAAGTCGTGAACGCCATCCCTTGGAACGTGGAAATCCTTCACAAGGCTGGAGTCGCAGTCTCCATCAATTCTGACTCCGATGAGATGATTCGGCGGCTCAACACCGAAGCCGCCAAATCCATGCGCTATGGCGGACTGGACTGGGAGTCAGCCATGCGCACCTGCACGCTCTCGAGCGCCAAGCAACTACGCTTGGAGGAGCACTTGGGCTCGCTCGAAGTGGGCAAAGACGGCACCGTCTCGGTCTACGATGCGCCGCCTTTGTCGGGCTATGCGCGTTGCGTCCTTACCGTGGCTCGCGGTCGTGTGCTCTACGAGCGCAACGCGGAGGCGGAGCAGCGCTGGACCGATTACGAAAGCGCGGTTGCCCAGTTCGCTGCAGCAGAAACCGAAGCGGCTGCGTCACGCAGCACTCGCACGCCGGACGCCGCGAGTTGGGAGCGTTGGACACGTGAAGGCCGCGGACTGGCCTATGTGATTCGGAACGCGACCATTCACGGCGCGGGGCGCTCGCCTTTCCAAGGCACTATCGTCGTGCGCGACGGTCTGATTGAGCGTGTCGCGGAAGCGGGAACAGAGCTTGCCAAGGTCCGGGACGCGGTGGAAGTCGATGCCACCGGCCTTCAGCTCTACCCAGGATTCATGAACTGCGGGGACGTCACCGGGTTGTTCGAAGTCGGCGCCGTTCGCAGTGCGCGTGACGACTCCGAACTCGGGCGGTACCAACCGGACCTCGTGGCCGGAAACGCGATTCATGCCGACTCGCCGCACATTGGCGTGACTCGCACCAATGGGATCGCCTACGTCCTTGTCACTCCCGCGGGTGGCACGGTGCGCGGCCAAGCCTCCTTGATCCAACTTGCCGGCGAAACTTCGGAAGATCTCGTCGTCGAGCCCAGCGTGGGAATGTTGATGGATTTCCCGCGCGCGGGCCGAGTGGATCCCAAGAAAGGCCCCGAGGCTCCGCGCGACCTCGGCGAGATCAATCGTTTCTTCGACGAGACCTTGGCTTACGCCGATCACGCCGACCGCGCCGCAGCGGGTGGCGCCCCTTTGGCCGAGCGGGATCCGCGTCTCGAAGCGATGACCCCCTTCGCGCGCGGTGAGAGGCCGCTGATCGTCGAAGCCAATGACGCGGCCACCTTGATGGCGGCACGCGCCTGGGCCAAGGAACGCGGACTTGAGGTGATCTGGATCGGGGTGCGCGATGGCTGGAAAGTCGCCGGCTACCTGGGAGCCGACCATGCTCGCGTGATCGTCGGGCCGATCCACCCCTTGCCGCCGGACGAGCACGCTCCCTTCGACCACGACAATGTTGGGAGCACTCGACGCGAGCACACCCACGGTGGTCAGATCGCGCAGCTCGCCCGAGGCGTATTGCCCGGTGACGAGGATCTGTTGCTGAGCGCGGCGACCGGCGAGTTCGACCTTCGCCGGAATAGCCGTG
>CAZCXL010000086.1:6409-9395 GCA_964502625.1 uncultured Planctomycetales bacterium
ACGAGCACGATCCCTTCGACGCGCCTTTCCGCAATGCCTCCATCCTGCGCGCCGCGGGTTGTGCTCTCGCGATGCGCAGCGCCGATCCGGAACAAACCCGCAACCTGCCCTACCAGGCCGCAACGGCCGCGGCCTTTGGTCTCGGCCAGGAGGAAACGCTACGTGCTTTGACACTGGGCGCGGCAGAGAGCCTTGGCGTCGACGCCCTGGTCGGCTCCATCGAGGAAGGCAAGGTGGCCAGCTTCTTCCTGTGTGAAGGCGATCCGCTCGATTTCGGCGTGATCACGAAGACCTGGATTGGCGGGAAGGAACAGCCGCTCACCAACGGCCAGACCGAGTTGCGCGACCGCTACCTGCGCCGCCTCGAGCCCCGTTAGAATGGACGCGTGACGCGGACAGGAGAAATCGTGCGCATTCCCGCCGATTGCGGCGCCGAGGACGCGCGGCGGGGCATCTCGGCGATGGCGCGCGCGATGACGCCGTCGAGCATTCTCACCATCGCGGGTGAGATCCGCGAGCTCAAGGAGAAGGGCGTGGCCGTCACCGACATGACGGTCGGTGACTTCTCCCCCGCTCAATTTCCCATTCCCGCCCGACTCACCGAGTTGATCACGGAAGAGTTGGCCGCGGGGCGCACCAACTACCCTCCTTCGGCGGGCGAAAAAGCGCTGCGCGAAGCTGTACGCGACCACGTTCGTGACACTCAGGGCATTGATTACCCCCTGGACGGCATTGTGATCGTGGGAGGCGGCCGCCCCGCGCTCTACAGCGTGTTCCGCATCCTCATGGATCCCGGCGAGCTGGTGCTCTATCCCGTTCCGTCTTGGAACAACAACAATTTTGCCGACGTGAGCCAAGTGCGCACGCGCGCCGTGCTCGCCCGCCCGGAGGACTCCTTTCAACCCACGGTGGCGCAGCTTGCGCCCCACGTGCGTGAAGCGCGGCTGATCGTTCTGAACACTCCGCAGAATCCTTCCGGCGGCGTCATGCGCGCCAGCGAACTGGCCGCCTTCGGTCGCCTGCTCGTCGAGGAGAACACCCGTCGCACGCGCACGGGTGAGCGTCCGCTCTACTTGCTCTTCGACCAAATTTATCAGGGATTGGTCTTCCCCGGCTATGAGCATCATTCTCCGGTGGAACTCGTTCCCGAATGCGCCCCGTGGGTGCTGAACGTGGACGGCATCTCCAAGAATTACTGCGCCACGGGCTTGCGTTGTGGCTGGCTGACGGGACCGCCGGCAATCATTCGCAAAGTCACGGCGTTGTTGACGCATCTTGGCGCCTGGGCGCCACGCCCGGTGCAGACGGCCACGGCGCGATTCCTGCGCGAGCCGCAGACCTTGAGCGCGTGGCGGAGTGACGTGGTCGGTCGCGTGCGTGAACGGCTTGACGCGCTTTACAGCATGATCCAAACCCTGCAAGGAGAGGGCTGCCCGGTGCAGGCCATCGAACCGCAAGGCGCGATCTACATGTCCGTGCGCTTCGCGCTGGCAGGTCGGCGCACTCAGACCGGCCAACTGCTCAACGGCAGCGAGGACATTCGGTCCTGGCTGTTACGCGAAGCCTCCTTTGCGATCGTGCCTTTCTCAGCCTTCGGTGTCGCTCCGCAAGACGAAGATGGCTGGTTCCGCGCTAGCGTCGGCGCCGTGTCCATTCAGGACGTGCGCGATGCGCTTCCTCGTCTACGACGCGCTTTGAACGCGCTGCAATCCGCGTGAAACCGCAATCGACGCGGACTCAGCGTCCAGAAACTCAGCTCGAATTCGCCGAAGGCGAGCACATCGGCCGCATCGCGCCGGCCATTGCATCCTGGAGCCTGGGTGGATTCGCAGTGATCCTAGCCGCAGCCGCGTGGACTCCGCAGATGGATTGGCTCGCCTGGATTGATCTTCCGGTGATCGTGCTTTGCTTCCTGGTAAATGCCTGGAACTGCCTGCTTGACCTTCGCGAGACGCTGCGCGCCTTACCCGGCCTGCTCTTGTCCGGGCTTGCCGTGGTGGGATCCACGTTGCACATGGTGCTCGACCGATCTCATCCCTGGTCATCCTGATTTGCGGGCCAGTGTCGCGCGGAAGAGGAACCGCGCTGAATCACGAACGCGGTCTCAGCGCAGACTTCCCCGTTGAGGAAAAACCGCGCGCAGGACGCGCCATTCAACAGCCGCGCCGCCTGGCGATCAAAAATGCGTTCCTTCACGGTCCAGCGCACCGTGTCCCTGGCGGGCAGCTGATAGGTACCGGCCTGCACCCGGTGTCGGCGCGGGCGCCGCGCGTCCTTGCCCGGAGTCTCGATCTCATAAACCAGATGGGCTGGGACCTCTGCGCCGGCATTGTGCACTTCCAGATCAAAGATCAAGTTGGAGTTCGGCTCGACCTCCGCTCCGCCGCGCAACGTCGCCGTCAAGCTGACCTGCAAAGCCGGTAAGCCGAGCGCCTGCAGAGCGCGCGGATCTCCAGATTTCAGCAAGCTGCGCAAGCCCTTGCGCGCAACAGCTTCCACGTGTGGTCCAGAGCCCTCTTCGCGCCAGCGGTGCAGCAATTCCAAGATGAGCTGCGGATGCGAGTAGCCCACGTCGTTGAGCGCATTGCCCAAAGCGGAGGCGACGCGCAGTTCGCGCTCCTGGCGGAGTGCATCGAATAGCGGCACCAGCAGGCTCGGGGCGTCCACCGCCCATTCCAAATGCGGTACCCAGACGCCACGCGGGCGCAAGGCTACGACGACGGCACGCCGCACTTCGGGATCGGGATCGGCCGCCCAAGGCAGAAGCAAGGCCAAGACTTCCGGTCCGAGATGCGTCGCCCAGGGTCGCAGTCCAAAGGCGGGTAGTGACTCCGCGACCAGCTCGTCCCCCTCCCGGCTCCACACGCGGAGCAAGTCCAAAGCCTCCGCGGGAGCTGAGCCCAAGGCGCATTGCGTCCACGCGCCAGGCAGAAAAAAACGCACTCGCTTTCCACCCGCAGCGAACAACTCGCGCGCGGCCCTCTCG
>CAZCXL010000087.1:0-3430 GCA_964502625.1 uncultured Planctomycetales bacterium
TTCAATGCCACGAACCACTACATGGGCACCGTGTTCGCCGATTTCAACGGCGACGGCGCGCTGGACATTCTGGCCACCCGTTTCCGCGTGTGGAGTCGCCTGTACCTGAACAACGGCAACGGCACCTTCCGTGACGTGACCTCGGGCGTCGGCTTCACTTCCGTGGACATCATGGGCCACAACGTCGCTGACCTCGACATGGACGGCTACCCCGAGATCCTGCTCGGAACCGGCCACTCCGCTTCGGTGCAGAAGGACATCATGTACCTCACGACTCCCGTTGGGAACTTCGTGCAGGCGCTGAACTTCTCCACCCAGTCGAAGATCAACTCGAAGGGTCTCACGCGCTCGCACGGATCCGCGATCGGCGACCTCAACGGTGACCTCTACCCGGACACCTACTTCTGCAACGGTGGTCCGAGCAGCTATCCGAACTCGAACGGCACCAACTCGCTGTTCATGAGTCAGAAGACCGCGAACCACGTGCTGCGTGTGACTGCAACGGGCACACTGTCCAACCGCTTCGGCATCGGCGCGAACGTGAGCGTCTTCCTGCCGGGCGGACGCGCCATTCACCGGACCTTCACTGCGGGCAAGGGCTTCCTGAATACCGACGAGCCGGCGCTGTACATCGGCCTCGGCGCGGACTCGAGCGTGGATTACTTGCAAATCGTCTGGCCGAACGGCAACTACCAGCGCGTTCTGGCTCCCTCCGTGGACACCTCGCTGAGCTTCACGGAAACGGGCATCAAGGTCACTGGCACTCCGGCTCTGGGCGGCCTGATGGACATCAGTGGATTCGGCCCGGGCGACGATCAAGTCACCCTGTACTACTCCACCAACCCCGATTTCTTGATCTCGCCCGCCAACGGCGGAGTTCTGGAACTGCAGGCTCCTCTGATCAGTTTGGGCTCGTTCAATCTGGATGCCGCAGGTTTCTACACCGGAACCTTCACGCTTCCGAGTGATCCGCTGCTCTCCGGCACGACCATCTACATGCAGGCGTTCTTTGAGAACCTTGTGTCTGGTGCGAAGGGCCTGTCCACGCGCGTGGACATCGCGATCCCCTAAGAGCGGATCCCCACTCTGCCGCCCTCCCGGTGCTCGTCGCCGGGAGGGCGGTTCCTTTTCTAGTGGGCCGTGAAGCCGCCGTCGACCGGAAGCGTGACCCCGGTGATCCAGCGCGCCTGCTCAGAGGCGAGAAAATACACGGCATCGGCGATGTCTTCTGCGCGTCCCAGGCCGAGCGGATGTTTGGCCACGAGTGCAGCGTGTTGCTCCGCGGGCAAGGATTCCAGCCAGGCGCGATTGATGTCGCTGACCACGAAGGCGGGGCAGACGCAGTTGGCCCGCACGTTGCATGCGGCGTAGTCGAGCGCGAGATTGCGCGTGTACTCGATCACTGCGGCCTTCGAAGGCCCGTATGCGGCGCGCGCCAGCATGCCCACCATGCCGGCGACGCTGCCGATCGTGATGATCGCGCCACACTTGGCGGCAGTCATGGGGCGCAGGGCCGCCACACAGGAACGATGCACGCCGTCGAGATTCACGCGCAGAGTTTCCTGCCAGTGCTCCTCACTGGTCTCGAGAGCGGCCGTGCGCTGCGGATTGATGCCGGCATTCGCCACGAGCACGTCAAGGCGCCCGCGCGTGGACAGCAGGCGCTGCACGGCGGCGTCCATGCGGCCCGGCTCGGCGACGTCCAGCGACTCAATGCTCGAACCGCCGGATCCGGGAGTGGCCGCGAGCTCGCGCGCCACCGCCTGCAGAGGCTCCGCGCGCCGGCCCACGAGCACGACGAAATCTCCGTGGCGGGCGAAGCGCAGCGCGCAAGCGCGGCCGATCCCCGTGCCTGCGCCTGTGATGACCACTGTTCGGGATGCCGTCATGAGGCGGATTGTAGGAGCCCATCTCGGCACGCCCCGAATAACAGACTATCTGGTAGACTATTGGCATGATTTGGATCCTGTGTTTCGCCTTGGCTCAAGCGCATGGCGTCACCCTGGTGGAGGAGGCGGCTGCGCGCTCTGCCGACGTGGATGGTTTTGGCCGCGGCGTAGCGCTGGCGGACTTCGATGCCGACGGCTTGCTTGATCTCTACGTGGCCGACGGCGCGGGCGCGGATCGTCTGTTGCGCGGAATCTCCGGCGGCGGATTTTTCGATGTCTCGGCGGCATGGGGCGTGCCGCTCACTCCCCGGCACACCATGGGCGCGCTGGCTGCCGATTTCGACAACGACGGCGATCTAGACCTGTTTCTGCCCTGCGGCGGAGACTCCGCGTCCGAGTTCAACGTGTTGCTGCGCAATGATCTTGCTGCACTCGGCACTTTCACCGACGTGAGTGCCTTCGCTGGGGCCGCTGGCAATCTAGCCACCTCGAGTTTCAGCGCCACCGCCTTGGATTACGACCGCGATGGTGATTTGGATCTGTTCGTCGCTGGCCACAAGAGTCCGGCCTACCTCACTCCTCGCTGCGCGCTCTTACGCAATGATGGGGGACTTTTCTTCACCGATCAGAGCGCAGCGGCGGGGATCACTGACGTCGGCAACTTCATGCACTGCGGCGCCGGAGATCTCGACGGCGATGGATGGCCAGACGTGATGGCTGCGGCCTACGACGGACCGTCGCTTTACTACCGCAATCGCGGCGACGGCAGTTTTGAAGAGCGCGCCGCCGTGGCTGGGTTGCTCGTGCCCGGTCAAGCCTACGGCGCACTGATCGAAGACTTCGATCACGACGGCGATCAGGATGTGTTCGTGCCGCGTTATCAGCAGTTTTCGCCGCTCTTTCTGAATGACGGAGCCGGAAGTTTTACGGACGTCGCGCCTGCCGCCGGCATTGGTTCCCATCGCATCATGGGGCACACCGCGGCCGACCTCGATCTCGACGGCACGCTTGATCTCTTCTTCGGCACCGGCGCTCCGGCCACTCCTTACGAGGACGTCTTGTTGCTGCTCGCTCCGTCCGGCCCAGGCGGCGCACTGACAGCCACGAACTGGTCCGCGGCCTCTGGAATCTTCGCCTATGGCGGAACGCGCTGTCATGGCGCGGTCACCGGAGATCTCGACGGCGACGGAGATCCCGATCTCTACCTCAATCATGGCGGCCCCTCGACTCTGCCGTTGACGAGCCAGCGCAACGCGCTGTGGATCAATCAAGGCAACGGCAACGCGTGGCTACGGCTCGGACTGCGCGGCGTGCGCTCGCCGCGGACCCCCGCCGGCGCTCTGGCGGTGGCGGTTACCGGAGGCGGAGCACGCGTGGCGCGCAGCTTGCAAGTGGGTCGCGGATTTAGCAGCACCGACGAACCCGTGCTGTGCTTTGGACTCGGCGCGGCGAGTGCGGTGCAGCGCGTTGAGATCCGCTGGCCGAGCGGCCTCACGCAAACCGTGTTGGTCCCGGCTCTGCGCACGGAGCTTCAAGTCGTG
>CAZCXL010000087.1:3440-5713 GCA_964502625.1 uncultured Planctomycetales bacterium
GTCGTGGAAACCGGAATCATTCAGCAAGGAGTCGCAGCACCAGGATCCACGTTCACGCTGCGTCTGTGGGGGGAACCGGGCCGCAGCGCGCGCTGCTTCGGCTCTTGGAACTCGGCATTCGTGTTGCGGCCCGATCTGGGCGGCGTGTTACGCGTGGGAGTTCCCGCCTGGCTGCTCGGTCAGGCCACGCTGGACGCGCAGGGCCGCGGCGCAGTGACCTTGCGCGTTCCCAATGATCCGAATCTCTCCGGCCGCACGCTGCACGCGCAACTCCAGACCACGGCTACAGGCATGAATCCGGTGCTCAGTGACGGACTCGACGTGGCCATCCAGTAGGCGGACGGCAGGCGCGCGCGGGGGTCGTACTTAGAAAGCGAACTGCACCTGGAGGAGCAGCGCGGTTTCCCCGTCGCTCGGCTCGCCGCCGATCAGGATTTCGTCGGCGTAAAAACTGTGCAGCAGGTGGAGCTTCCACGACACGCTGCGCGTCGGATACCAGTTGAGGCCGACGTCGAGCGTGCGCACGGCGCTCGCGGATTCCGACGGCAGCAACATTCCGAGGTCCGTCCACGCCTCGTCGAAGCGCATCTCGGACCAACGCGCGGCAACTTGCCAGGCGCCCCATCCGTCGGCACCCAAGGCGTGCTGAGGGTGCACTCCCTTCCAGGTGCGCGCCTCGCCAGTCAGCATGCGCGTTGCCGAGAACAGCCAGCCGCGCGTGACAGGCTCGCCCGCGCCCAGACTGCCGGTCGCCTCCTCTTCGATGCGAATCACCTCCGCCATGAATGCGTTGGGCCCGGTCAACCAAGTGAGATCGCTGCCGAGGCGGACTCGCGTTCCATCTAGGCGCGCGCCGGTTTCGAAGTCGGCGAAGGCCTGGCGCGCATCTTGAAACAATTCCTTCCCTGCCAAGTCTTCGTCGGCGACGCCCCAGGTCGCGTTCGCGGCGAGTTGCAAGAAACTCTGCGCGCCGTCGGCAGAGGGCGGACCGAGCGGACGCCACGCGAGTCGCACCGCAAGGTCCTTGTCGTTGTTCACTTCCTCACCACCCGTCCCGTTGTAGGCGGCGACTCCGTACCAAAGTTCGCCGTCGGCGGCTTCACCGTGCACGGTGATGCCATGATCCTCGGCGGGGGACCAACGGTTCAGCATGGAGTACTCGGGGAAATCCTGCCGCTTGCGCGGCGTGGACTCCTCCATGCCGAAGGGTTCCTTCATGCGGCCGAGCATGAGCAGGGCGCCAAACGGAAGCTCGAAACCGATCCACGCTTCCTCGAGTTCCACGCCGTCTGCGGCGAAGTTCGGCTCAAAATTGAAACGCCAGATCTGATCGAGCGTGCCGCCGATTTCAAGCCGGAAACGGCGAAATTCTGTTTCGCTGACGCGCCCCGCGCTTCCGCCGGGGAACGCCGTCAGGTTCATCTGCAGCAGTGCGCCCAACTCCAGTTCGTAGGCGCCCCCGGATGAGTGCAGTTGAAACTCTTCGTGCGCAACCGGCGCCGGCGCGCCCGGCTGCTGCGCGCAAGGCGCGGTAAGGGCAAGCATGGGAAGTAGAGGGAACATTTTTGCTTCCTCCGCCTGAAGCCAGGCGACGGCACGCCCACTTGCAAACCGAGTGCCAGGTTCAGACCGGGACTTTAAGCGTGTTGAGCGCGGAGCCCGCCTTCCACCAGACGATCTGCTCGGCGTTCATGGAGTGTCGCAGCGTCACGCGCTCCGACTTGCCGTCGTCGTGCTGCAGCACGGCAATCACTTCGCTGCCGGGCGTGAGCGTGGCGAGTCCTTCCAGGCTGATGAGGTCCGCTTCGCGCACCTTCTCGTAGTCCGCCGGGACGGCGAAAGTCAGCGGCAGGACGCCCTGCTTCTTCAGGTTGGTCTCGTGGATGCGCGCAAAGGAGCGCACAATCACGGCCGCAGCGCCGAGGAAGCGCGGACACATGGCCGCGTGCTCTCGGCTCGAGCCCTCGCCGTAGTTCTCATCGCCGATCACGACCCAGTATTTGCCCGCTGCCTTCAGCGCGCGCGCCACTGCGGGAATCGGCTCGCCCACGGCCTTCGTGAGCGGATTGCGCGTCACGCCCGTGCCGCCGGTGAAGGCGTTGATCGCGCCGATGAACATATTGTTCGAGATGTTGTCGAGGTGGCCGCGAAACTTGAGCCACTTGCCGGCGGGAGAGATGTGATCCGTCGTGCACTTGCCCTTGGCTTTGAGCAAGAGCGGCATGCGCGCGTATTGTGCGGCCGGGATCGGCCGGAACGGCGCAAGCAGTTGC
>CAZCXL010000087.1:5723-9392 GCA_964502625.1 uncultured Planctomycetales bacterium
ATGCGCCGCGCGCTCCACCTTCCAGAGATTCGTGCAGCGGATCGAAGGAGATGCGGCCTGCGAGTGCGTAGGCCATCACGATCTCAGGCGAACCCATGAAGGCGAGGGTCGCGGCATTGCCGTCGTTGCGACCGCGGAAGTTGCGGTTGAAGGACGTGATGATTGTGTTGCCCTCTCCCGGCGTGAGGTCGTCGCGCTGCCACTGCCCGATGCAGGGGCCGCAGGCGTTGGCGAGCACCACCGCGCCGATCTCCTCCAATTCTTTCATCAAACCATCGCGCTCAATCGTGGCGTGAATTTGCTCGGAACCTGGAGACACCATCAGCGGCGTCTTGAGGGTCGCGCCGTGGCGTTTGGCCTGGCGCGCCACGTCCACCACGCGGACGATGTCTTCGTAGGACGAGTTGGTGCAGGATCCGATCAGCGCGTAGGACAACCGGTCCGGATAGTTCTCGCTGGCGACGGCCTTGCCCATCGCGGAGACCGGGCGCGCCAGGTCCGGCGTGTGCGGGCCGACCAGATGCGGCTCGAGTGTGTTCAAATCGATCACAAGCAGGAGATCGTAGTGCGCCTTCGGCGCGGCCAGAACTTCAGGATCTGCAGTCAGCAGGTCCAAATTCGCATCGGCCAGATCGGCGAGCGCGGCGCGGCGCGTGGCGCGCAAGTAGGTGGTCATGCGCTGATCGTGCGGGAAGACCGAGCAGGTCGCGCCGAGTTCCGCGCCCATGTTGCAGATGGTGGCCTTGCCGGTGGCGCTGATGCTCTCGGCGCCCGTTCCGAAGTACTCAATGATTCGATTCGTTCCGCCTTTGACGGTGAGCAGGTCGAGCACTTTCAGGATGACGTCCTTCGGCGCGGTCCAGCCCTGCAGCTTGCCGTTCAACTTCACGCCGACGACTTCCGGCTGCAGCACTTCCCAGGGGAAGCCGGCCATCACGTCCACCGCGTCCGCTCCGCCGACGCCGACCGCGCACATGCCGAGGCCGCCCGCGTTGGGCGTGTGGGAGTCGGTGCCCACCATCAAACCGCCCGGGAAGGCGTAGTTTTCCAGAACGTTCTGGTGAATGATTCCGCTGCCCGGCTTCCAGAAGCCGAGACCGTAGCGGGCGCAAGCGGTGGCCAGGAAGTCGTAGACCTCTTTGTTCTCGCCGAGCGCGGTCGGCAGATCTTGCTCCGAGCCTTTGCGCGCGCGGATCAGGTGGTCGCAGTGGACCGTGCTCGGCACGGCGACTTCATCGCGGCCGGCGCTCATGAATTGCAGCAGTGCCATCAGCGCAGTGGCGTCTTGCATCGCCACGCGGTCGGGACGCAGCAGCAGATAAGCCTTGCCGCGCTCGATGCTCTGGCCTGCCGGATCGTCGAGGTGGCCGTAGAGAATTTTCTCGGCGAGGGTCAGAGGCCGCTTGAGGCGCGCGCGAACAGTGGTGAGAGCAGCGCGGGTGCGGGCGTAGACCGCCGCGACCATTTCAGGCGTGGATTCAATCGTCGGCATGGCAGTTCAAAAGGACTGAATATTCTAGTCCTTACCGCCCGCCGCCGAGTCCCCCGCGCCGCGCAACTTCAGCGGCCACAGCGTGGTGCGGCGCGGCTCGGCAAGCCACGCACGCAGCGCGTCTTCAGCGGCGGTGAGCTCGCGCAGGCGAGCGCCGAGCAGCATTTGACTCACGGCTTGTTGAGACACGCCGAGTTCTCGTGCGACGTCCGCTTGCCGCCCATGGCGGCGATAGGCGCGCACCGCGCTCCAACGCCCCTCAGTCCAGTCCAAGGTCAGGCTGCGGTGCAGACGCGCCACTGCGTCCGCGAGTCCGCACTCTTCTGCAGTGCGGCCGGGGAGATCCACGCGGAGTACCGCATGCCGATCCATGCCCCGCAGCAATTTGAGGGCCTTGGCCCGCACCGCGTCGTCGCGTCCGGCGGCGCCGGCTGGCGGGGCTGCCGCGAGGGTGTGGCGCAACTTCACCGGCCAGGCGGCTTCCTGCACCGCCGCGGCCAGGTCGAAGGCGCGCTCGCCGCTGGCCAGGATTGCGGTTCCGGCGCTCCCATCTTCGGTGAGCAGAAAGGGAGCAGAGAGATGCTCCTTCAGAGGCTTGAGACTGGCCTCCAAACGGCCCGCGAGCACGTCCATGAGCCGCTCGCCCCGAGGCCGGACCAGGGAGGCGGAGAAGCCGAAGCGGCTGGCAGAGGCCAAGGGGAACAATGCTAGGAAGTTGTGAGGTCGGTGCGCAAGTCGCTCCGCCGTCTCCTACACTTTCAGACATGCGTCAACGTCTTCCCTTGCTCCTGGTCGCAGCTTGTCTCCTGATCGGAACCGCCTCCTGCAGTAAGAAGGAGGAGAAGCCGAAGGAAGAAGACCTCCAGATGTCCGCCCCGGCCGTCGTGGTGGTGCTCGGCGACTCTGCGACTCAAGCGGTTTAGTTCAGGTCGCAGGAACGGCCAGAGCGAGCAGCTCTTCCATGCAGCGCGCCCGCAGCGCGAGCGGTACCGGTTCGCTGGGCACTAGGCGCGCTGCTGCGGCGGCTTTGAGCGCTTGTTTTGCGCGGCCGAGCGCCTGTGAGGCCGTGGCTCCGCGCTCTTGCATCCTGACCGCGTAGCCCGCAATCCATTCCCAACGCTCGGGCGCTTCGAATTCTCGGTGGAACTCGCCGGCTTGCGCGCGCTTCCATGCAAGAAAGATCCAAGGGTTCGCAAGCGCGCCGCGACCGATCATGACCGCGTCGCAGCCGGTTTCGGCGAACATGCGATCCACGGCTTCGACGGAGTCTGCGCTGCCGTTGCCGATGACCGGAATTCGCACGGCGGCCTTCGCGCGGGTGATGCGCTCCCAGCGCGCCTCCACTTCATAACGTTCGATGCGCAGGCGCGCATGAACGGTGAGCGCCGAGGCGCCCGCGTCTTCGACGCGCCTCGCGATGTCCTCCAATCCCCGATCATCGCTGAGGCCCGCGCGGATTTTCGCGGTGACCGGCACTCGGCCCTCCACCGCGCGCACCGTGGCGCGCACGATTGCTTCCAGGCGAGGCGGATCGGCGAGCAGGGCGCTGCCCGCGCAGTGCGAGAACACGCGCGGCGCAGGGCATCCGAAATTGAGATCCACGAAGGACGCGCCCTCGTCCGCGGCGATTGCGGCCGAAGCCGCCACCACTGCTGCGCGGTTGCCCATGAGTTGCACGCCGAGCGCAGTTTGCGGCCAACGGTGAGATTCCGTCTCTGCGCGAATGCGTGCCGCGGCGATGGGGTGATCCGTGACACGATGAAACTCAGTGCAAGCTGCGCCGATCGCGCCCGGGCCGCAAGTTTCGAGTAACAAGTCGCGGAAGCAGGGATCGGTGACACCCTCCATCGGCGCGAGCATCAGCGCGGGCGCGATGCGCAACTTGCCGAGCAGCAACTCCCTCATCCGTCGCGTATTCTAACCGCATGACCCTTCCTGACTTGCGCGGTAAAGTCGCCGTGATCACCGGAGCGAGTCGCGGCATTGGCGCGGGACTTGCGAAAGAATTTCAGGCGCGCGGTTTGCGCCTGGCGCTCTGCTCACGCGGCGCGCCGGTGCTTGCGGACGACGGCGGCTCCGTACTTGCACACCGCTTCGACGTCACGGATGCGAAGCAGATGGAGGCATTCGCTGCCGCAGCGATTGCGCGTCATGGTCGCGTGGATCTGTGGATCAAC